>NZ_JBBNLS010000029.1:0-6854 GCF_040092305.1 Collinsella sp. CLA-ER-H6 | reverse complement strand
ATTCTTGACGGCCTGAACAATCGTCAATATCGGTCGGAGGGGTGGCTTTGTAAAGCCGTTTGTCTCCACCCGCGTAGCGGGTGGTTTAAAGCTGGCCGCTGCGCGGCCAGCGGACTAAAGTCTTGAAAGAAAAAGCCTCCGCAGGTTTCCCCGCGGAGGCTTTCGCCACAAAGACTATTTGTCGGCGTCGGTGTCGGCATCGACGACGGCATGGTCATCGTCGGCATCATCGGATGCGGCTTCGGCATCCTCCTGCATGGCCGCCTGCGCAAATGCCGCGGCATCGGCCGCCAGCTCCTCCTCGCTCATACGAGGCGCACGCTTCTTGGTCGGCATGCCGGCCGCCTTGGCATTGCGCTCCTCCTTGGCCGCCAGGATATCGCCCTCGCGCTCAAGGTAGGCGTCCCACTCGTTGTCGAGCAGGGCATTCACGGCGTCGCCTTCGACGGTCTCGCGCTCAAGCAGCACCTTGGCCATCAAATCGAGCTGGTCGCGACGGGCATCCAAAATCTCGACCGCACGACGATGGGCCTCACGCATAATGCGCTGGACCTCGATGTCGATGCGGCGCGCCGTCTCCTCGGAGTAATCCTGGTGATCGGCGTAGTCGCGGCCCAGGAATACCTGATGCTGCGCCTCACCAAACACCTGCGTTCCAAGCTCCTCGCTCATGCCCAGGCGCGTGACCATCTCGCGCGCCATCTTGGTCGCGCGCTCCAGATCGTTGCTCGCGCCCGACGTGATGTCGTCGCACATGAGTTCCTCGGCAACGCGACCGCCCAAGAACACGGCGAGCTCGTCGAGCATCTCGTTCTTGGTCTTGAGGAAGTGGTCCTCCTGCGGAAGCTGCAGCGTGTAGCCCAGAGCCTGACCGCGGCTGACGATCGAGATCTTGTGGACCGGATCGGAGTGCTCCAGGATGTGGCCCACCAAAGCGTGACCGCTCTCGTGGTAGGCAATCGTGGTGCGCTCGGCCTCGGTCATCACGCGACCCTTGCGTTGCGGTCCGGCAATCACGTGCTCCATCGACTCCTCGACCTCGTCCATCGAGATCACGGAACGATGACGGCGAGCGGCCAGCAGCGCAGACTCGTTGAGCAGATTTGCCAGATCGGCACCAGTAAAACCAACGGTCATCTGGGCGAGCTTCTCAAACTTAACGTCCTCGTCCATCGGCTTGTTCTCGGCATGCACGCGCAAGATCTGCTCGCGGCCCTTCACATCCGGACGGTCGACCGTAACCTGACGGTCAAAACGGCCGGGACGCAGCAATGCCGGATCCAGGATGTCAGGACGGTTGGTCGCAGCGATCAGGATGACCGACTCGCTTTCCTCAAAGCCGTCCATCTCGACCAGCAGCTGGTTGAGCGTCTGCTCGCGCTCGTCGTGACCGCCGCCCAAGCCAGCTCCGCGCTGACGTCCCACGGCATCGATCTCATCGATGAAGATGATCGACGGGGCCTGGGACTTGGCCTCCTTAAAGAGGTCACGCACACGGCTGGCGCCGACACCCACGAACATCTCGACAAAGTCGGAACCAGAGATGCTAAAGAACGGCACGCCCGCCTCGCCGGCAACGGCCTTAGCCAGCAGCGTTTTACCGGCGCCCGGAGGCCCCACCAGCAACACGCCACGCGGGATCTTGGCACCCAGTTTGCGATAGCGGTCCGGATCGCTCAAAAAGTCACGGATCTCCTCGAGCTCCTCGACTGCCTCGTCCACGCCGGCAACGTCTTCAAACTTGACCTTGGGGCGTGTGGCCTCGTTGGTCTTGGCGTTGGTCTTGCCAAACTGCATGTTCCTGTTGTTGGCGCCCATCATCTGGCGCATAAAGTAGAACATGATGGCGATAAGGGCGATCGTCGGAAGCACACTCATCGCCAAGTCGCCCCAAAAATCGGGATCGTTGGTGTTGACGATGTACTTGGTATCGGGGTGCTCCGCCATGAGCTCGGCAAGCGAATCGGAGCCGACATAGGTCGAGGAGAAGCTCTTGAGCTCGCTCGTATCGCCCTTGTCCTTCTTCGTCTTCCAGTAATGACCCGTCACGCTTCCGTCTTGAACCGTATAGGTCAGATCTTCGACGCGATCCTGCTTGATGGCGCTCACCATCTCGCTCGTCGCGAGCTTAACGGTATTGCTGGAATTGGCAAAGCCGGAGCCCATGTTAAAGAAGGCGTAGCCCAGAAGCGCGCAAGCCAAAATAAAATACAGCCAGCCCGTACGCGTGGGCTTCTTGCCTCCGGGCATCCCCGGGATCTTAGGCTCCCGTGGAGTCTGGGAATTGTTATCGTTATGGTCGTCGGGCATCTTACGAATAAACCTCCGGTTTCAAAATGCCCAGATACGGAAGGTTACGATAGCGCTCGGCATAGTCGAGGCCGTAGCCCACCACAAAGGCATCGGGGCAATGGGTTCCAACATACTTGGGCGTGATGGCCGAGGTGCGGTCCTCAACGTCCTTCCACAGGAAGGCGGCGACCTCCAGCGAAGCGGGCTTGCGGCTCTCGAGGTTCTTCATCAGGTACTTGAGGGTCAGGCCCGAGTCCAGAATGTCCTCGACGATCAGCACGTCGCGACCACGGATGTCGATATCCAGATCCTTAATGATACGCACGATGCCCGAAGACTTCACACCGTCGCCATAGCTCGAAACAGCCATGAAATCGATGTTGGTCGGTAGCTCGATCTTACGCATCAGGTCGCCCATAAAGACCACGGCGCCGCGCAGGACCGCAATCAGTACCAGATCCTTACCCGCGTAGTCGCGAGTAATCTGCTCGCCTAGGCGAGAGACGATACCGTCGATATCCTCCTGCGTGAACAGAACCTTCTCGATATCCGGATGTTGAGAAGCCATGACAACCCTTTCTTGTGCTTATCGCCCACACACCGCCGTATGGACGCGAACTACACATTCTAGCAGCGCACGGGGTAAATTTACCAGCCCGTGCGCCATCAGCGCGGGAATACCGTCAACGTCGCACAGAATAGCTGGCGTGGGACGCTATTCCGCATCGACCACGCGGAGCAGATATGCCACGCGCGTTGCGGCCGTGCACTTAAAACGCTCGTCCGCGCGAACTCCGGCGACCCACACCACGGCGCCCCCCGGCGCCGTCCTCACCATGGGCACGCCGGCGCGCTCGGAAACGGGAATGCGAGCCTCACCTAGCAAGTCGGATACTTTCTTGCTTCGGCCACTCATCCCTAACGGGCACATCACGTCTCCCGGTACAGGACCGTCCACCCACAGGCGCGCCAATCGCGCCTCGGCAGGGATCTCGCCACGCGAGCCCGCCAGGATCCGCTCACTATCGCTGTCGGCAAAACCCAGGGCAGCCGCGTCTACCAAAGCTGTCACTTCCCCGGCAGCTGCAAGCTCACGGGCGCGGCGCACGATATCGTATCCCGGCTCAACGGCCATCGGTTCTGTGACCAGCATACGTCCCCCGCCCAACGGCAAACGACCGGGTACGGTAACCCAGTCCGCGACCAGGCCCTCGCGAGCCGCCGGCGCCTTGAACGCCAGCATGCCAAACTCAATGCGTGCGTCAATCCCCGCCGGAAGCGTGACCGAGCCGGCGCCCTCGGCAACGCAGGAAAGGACTCGCTCCACATGTCGCATCTCTGGACGAGCGTCCGGATCGATGCGCTTAATCGCCAGTCGCACGATGCGCCGCGCGATTACCACCTCGGCCGCAGCAAGGCGCCTGGCATCGAGCCCCAGCGCGCCCGCCGCCTCCTTACGCAGGCAGCTTCGAAACGCCTGTGCCGAAAGCTGAGACAAAAACGCGTCCTCATCGCCTAAGATCTCGCAGGCGGCGCCAATCGTCTTGCAGACGCTCGCGTTGCGCTGCGCCACCACCGGCATCACTCGATGGCGCACGTAGTTTCGCAGATACGAGATATCCTCATTGCTCTCGTCTTCACGCCACGGCTGACCATGTACCTGCAGATAGCCCACGAGCTCGCCATGAGTTAGGTCGAGCAAGGGACGCACCACGATATTCCTCCGGCGAGGAATGCTCGATAGGCCAGCGGGCCCCGAACCCTTAATCGCGTTCATCAAAAACGTTTCCGCGCGATCCGAAGACGTGTGCGCGGTGCAGATACGAGCCGCCGTTCGCGGTGCCCCCGTCTGGGCGCAGAGCTCGCGAACATACCTCCGCGCCGCGGCATAGCGCACCTCGCGGGCCGCGGCCTCAATATTGCCCGACTCCCCATCAAAATAAGCGTGCTCCACGCACAGCGGTAAACCATATTTCGCGCAGAGCTCACGCACAAAGGCCTCGTCGCCATCGGACGCCTTGCCGCGCAGATGATGGTTTACATGCAGCACATGCAGGCGCTCGCGAGCAATGGGGGCAACACCGCGTCCGTCTTGGATATCCAGCTTTGATGTGCACGCCATAAGAAGCAGTGCCGTCGAGTCCGCGCCGCCTGATACCATGAGCACGACAGGAGCAGCCTGCTGCCTCGTCCGGGTCTCATCGACTGCCCCAGGCACGGCATGGTGTCCGTAATGCTGTGATACCGTTGGCATTCGCTTCCTCCTTTATTCGTCCGCACCCATTGTATCCTTTGGAATCTTATGTCTTGCCTGCACCTTCATATCCTCGGCAGTGGCTCTAAAGGCAACTGCGCACTCATCGAGGGCCCGCAGGGGCTCATTATGGTCGATGACGGACTGTCTCGCCGCGAGACATTAAAGCGCATGGCAGAACTGGGGCTCTCGACAGACAACGTCTCGGCTCTTCTCATTACTCATGAGCATAGCGATCACATCAAGGGCCTCGATGTCTGGTGCAAGCACTGGCACGGCCCCCTCTTTGCCAGCAGGGGCACTCTTTCGAACAAAGAAAATCTTTCGCATCTGCCTGTCGAGGAATTCGATCCCGGCGACGCCCTATCCATTGCCGGCATCCACGTGCAAACCTACTCAACATCACACGATGTCATCAATCCAGTCGGTTATCGATTCGACACCCTCGATGATTCCATCGGCTTTGCCACCGACACCGGAGAGCTATCGAGCCAAGCCATGAACACCCTCAAAGATTGTCGAGTCCTCGCACTCGAAAGCAACCACGATGTGACCATGCTGCGCGAGGGAGAATATCCCCGCTTTCTTCAGGAGCGCATCCTGTCTGCAAGGGGACACCTCTCCAATGGCCAAGCCGCCGAAGCCGCGCGCGAACTTGTTACCGATCGCACCGAACAGCTCATTGCCATGCATATCAGCCAAGATAACAATCGTCCGAGCCTTACCGTCAAAAGCTATGCCAAAACTCTAGCCGCAACCCTGGATGACGAGGTCGGCAGCTCCGCAACCCTTCTCCAAGGATCGCGAAAACTCTCGATACGCCCTGCGAGTCAGTATCAGCCGGCAACCATTCAATAGACTGTCCTAGACAGCAAAAGGGGCCGAGAATCGCTTCCCAGCCCCTTTTGCTGTCTTTTAATAGCGCAGAACACCAACGAAGTTAGTCGATGGAGATCTTCGTAACGTTCTTCTTCTCGACGATCTTGGGAACCGTAACGGTCAGGATGCCGTCAGCGTACTTAGCCGAGAGGCCCTCGCTCGAAGCGTCCTTTAGATACACGCCACGCGTCGCGCTGTACGAGCTGAACTCCTTCTGCAGGAAGTTCTTGCCCTCGTTCTCCTCGTCTTCCTCGACATTCACGCTAATGGACAGACGGCCCTCATTGAGCTCGACATCGATATCGTCCTTGGCGACACCGGTCAGATAGGCCTTGACCTCATAGCCGTCGCCCTTATCCTCAACGTCAACGGGAAACGCCTTGGAAGCAATCGAGTTGTTTGCAAGGTCGGTCATATCATCAAACAGATCGAACAGCGAGCTAGCAGAAGGACGAACGCCAAAAACCGAACGATAAGGAACCATGCTTGCCATGTTTACCACTCCTTTTAAGGACTGCCGAGTCATCTTCTAGGTGACCGGGACTTCTTTTGACGCTCTTATATATGCCCACCCAGTGCTCATATATACATCGACTATAAAGTTTTTTGAGTCCAGTACTATAAGCATATCTAAGTGTGTTTGACTCAGGTTTTAATAAGGTTAAGGTTCTTTGAACCAGAGCTTAAATAACAAGTATGTTCGCAGCTACAAATAGCAAGGGGCTTACAATGAGCGCGTACACGTTGTTGGTAACGAGCTAAAGGGCATCATGGACGACCAAAACCAGAACAAAATGTTTATGCCGACGCAGGGGGAAGATACTTCCACGCAGCCGCCGCGGTTCCATCGCCCCCACATCTCGCAAGAGCCCATTAATGATCCTGAGCCCGAGTATGTGACGAGAAATCGATATCAAACGCTCGAGGATGCCCAAACGGGACGCAAACATATGGGCGTCGCCTCGGGAGACCCTGTATATCTGAAAGACGCACCATTATCTAAAAACAGCGCAGCTAGTGATGAGCCGATGAAAGCATCCGCCGCTCATCAACAAAGAGGTCCTCGACCAAAGCAAACCTTGACGCATTCGGCTCGCTATCTCGAAACGCCAAAACAGGGAAAATCAATCTTCGTTTCATCAAGTAAACGACGCAAGCAGCATCGACTGACAATCCTGCTTTTGATCATTGCAGCCATAGCAATTGCCCTTGTTATTCGTTTTATTTTCTTTAAATAAAAGCTCAATACCAAAAAGAATTAAATCGTCTGGCGTAAATGAGTCATTTATGCCCGGTAAACGCAAAAAGGGGGAGGCCGCGAGGCCTCCCCCTTCTCAGTTCAAGCGTACGGTTCGGTGCCGTCCACCGGTCAGCGGCGCCCTGGCCTCCCACGGGCTGACCCCGCAGTACTCTCGGCGCGATGGGGCTT
>NZ_JBBNLS010000028.1:0-8842 GCF_040092305.1 Collinsella sp. CLA-ER-H6 | reverse complement strand
CAAGCCCATAAGGAGGGCCTACGAGGCATGGGTCGAGGCCGGACTTCCGCTCGATTGGGACAGGCAGGCCTTCGAGGCCGAGCGCAAAATGGATTCTAAAAAACACCTTGCCAAATAGGAGCGTCAGCAGTCGGGAACCATTCTATTCCGCCTCTAGGATTTCGTCTGCATTGCCTTCGGTTTCGTTGTTCGGCTCATTTATCTCAGTGTTCTTGGCCACCGTCTCTGTGTCACCGTCTTCTGCAGGGAGGTAATACATTAAGCCAAATAGGTCATTTATCGCTCTGCGAGTATTTGCAGCTGAGACACCGATGCGCTTCAGCTGCATTGCATAGACAAGATAGCGTAGAAGCAGCAAATCAAGAATGGCAGCACCTTTGAAATCCTTGTCAATGTTTCCATGGGCAAAGTCATTTCTTTGCTCAGCCAGCCTGCTTCCAATGACTTCGTAGGAAAATTCCTCATCATTCCTTTTGTATAGACCTTCCCCAAATACCCCAATCATTTCATGAAAATCTCGACCAGCCTGTACTATCTTCGATTCCAGATTGCTAAAGCCGATGCTCTTCTTTGCATATTTCAATATCTTTTTAGCTTTTCCGGAGCTTTGGTTAATGCATTCATCCATCTGAGCTGATGCTCGTTGCTCAGCATCCACTCGAGCTTCTGATTTGACAACTCCGCTTGGATACGCTTGGTCAAATTCCCATTCAAATGCTGCGGAAGTCAGCACGAAGTCCGATGCATCGAGCGTATGTCCCTTTTCGTATGTTTCAGGAATATGCCTTAGGTAGATTTCTCCGTCTGCAATCGCTCCAAACATTTTAATCTCATACGGGTCCAGCAAAGACAGCTGAATATATCGACCTTTTTCAAGAGGCTTGGTATCAAATGGCTCTGAGGATCTCGCTAGCTTGAATTCAGCTGTGCTGGGGTAATGCGAGTCGTCGTACATAGCCTGCAGGCTGCAATCCTCAATTAGTGTGTTTTTGCTGAATGTCAGATATTTGAGGAAGTCTTCTGCTGCATGCCACAGGCGATAGAAAAACCAGTAATCGTCCGTTTCATCAAACTCGAAAATCATGCTGGAATTAAGGGTGATGGGTGGAGTACTAATTTTCATACTGCATGTCCACCCAACTGAGAAATACGCCGCGATATCTCTGCCCTCAAAGCGAAATGCTCTCTTCACGGTCGAAGTTCTGTCGAATCCATTTGTCCTGATAGAGATGATTCCCTTTTCTGTAAGGTCGTCAGAATCAAATACCTGCGAGAATGCCCTATTAACCGGATGAATGTAATTCAAGGCCCTGCCGGATAGAGTCATCCTGCAAAAACCATTGGTATTCGGGCTACATTCCAGATACCCAGCAACGTTGATATACAGAGTCGAATTTCGACTTCCGACAGTCGATTCCTCCCTGGTCAAAAAGATCAATCGCTTGCTTGTCTCGTTGCAGAAGCCGTCAAGATAAGGCACATCAACAGTCAAAGGGTCGCCGGATGTATACACACCGGGGCAAATTTCTTTTTTTAGCCAACCCCACATAATGTCATTCTTGCATTCTTTGGGCGGGATGAGAACAAGCTCAGAGCCATCGAACACAAAGACAAAATCAACATCTTTGAATTTTAGAGTTCCCGAATACGTGTTGTCTGTCATCTTATTTACCCCTCATAATGACCTTTCCAGTCCTTGTTCGCAACCTTGTCGCCGATCCTCTCGAGATCGACGCAGGCGAAATGCCAGTCTCCTAACAGCTTGTCCAAGCTGGGCTTAACGGGTTCCACATCACCTGCGTGAACCCGAAGTCGGAGTGGGGGAAGCTGATAGTGAGGTACTTTCCCGAGCTCGCGCCGCTGCAGGCGATTCGGAACAACTATCCGAAGACCCCGCTCACGCTCGACCGCGTTGACGTGGGAGGTCGCGGCGGCATCAGGCAAGAGAACATCATCGACTGGATGCTGTCCGGGGCATGGCCAACAACGTCTCTTATGCCGAGTTCACAATTTAGACAGGAGAACCTGTACCCGCGAGATTAATTGCGTCTCATCCATTTCCTCGGGGGCAATCATCGAACTTAAGGTGGCGCATCGGAGCCATGGAATTAAAGAACTTATCACCGAAATAGTCGAGCAGAAACTCTGGAAAAGCCGATAGCACAAACACCGAACCGTCCTCGATCCGCATCCTTTTCTCCTCGCGGAAGATCGCATCGACCGTAACCAGCTCTCGATACGTCTCAAATGAAACCTCATCGAGACCGAGCAGGCACTTGCATCTCAATACGAAGGCAGCGATTGCATCTTTCCATTGGGGAAGCTCCATGTGCTTCCCCACGTTAACGTTTCCCTCTCCCGACTTATTTTTATATTGAGCGATTTCCGAGTTGTCAACAAAACAGCCTGAATGCGCCTGGCACTGCCCTGCGCGATAATCGTACAGTGCCTCGACCATCGGGTAGCTTATATAGAGCTTTCCGCTCTCGTGCTCGTTATCGAATGCGAGGAGCATCGCCTCCACAAGGGCATCGGACTCGCATCCAGGCGCATTGTTCTGATGAGAGTCGTAGTCAAAGAAGAGAAAGACCTCATCAACAGAATCCCTCTCCACGCCCTCTAGACATTTTGCAGCAGAAGGCACCGTTTCTCTCAGTACCTCCACAACATCCAGATCGAAGTCCTCCTCTGCAAGCCGCTCGTAAAGCATGTAGATGTTCTGCGCCGCTGGCAGACAGATCACCCTCAGGTCATCTCTCCCTTTCAGAAAAAGATCCTTCATCTTCTCCGCAAAGCGCAGGTCACGCGACTCTCCTTCAACGATGAAGAGCGTGACCGGGCTAGCCATCGAAAGCACCGGCCTTAAACATCTTCTGGAGGTTATGCGCCAATCTGAGCTCCTTGGGTGTTAGCTTTTCCAGCGAGCGAATCTCCCCCTCCTTGAGAATGAAATAGACATCGGGGCGCATGAGGTCGTTCGTCAAAAGGTCCGTGTTGTGCGTCGTAATGAAAACCTGGACACCCTCAAGGTCCCGTAGCATCTCCACGATCGACCGGGACAATTCAAAGTGATAAAAGGCATCGAATTCATCGATAAAGACCAAGGAAGCCTTGCTCATCTTGATATACCAGTAGTAGTACAGAGCAAGTGACATGGTGCCTGTCGAGGCGACCGACGCAAACGGAACGGTACCGCCCTCGAACCTGCAATAAAGCTCGGGAACTCCATTCACGTCCACGGATACGAGGTTCAGGGAGATTCCCTGCTGGCGCAAGAATTCTTGGAAGTCCTCCATCTTTCCTTCGCGAATAATGCCCTGGGTAAAGATATCCGAGCCAACCGAAAGCCCCTGATATCCACGCTCATCGAGCGAGTAGAACATGAGCATGTTGTCGACAAAGGAGGTGAAGGCTCTAAACGCCCTGGCAGACGGCTCATCTCGCAGTATTGCATTGCTCTTGACATATTTGACACGCGACAGCCTGTCGGACTCAGTGGGGAGATCGGTAGAAAGCGAGAGGGACTCGGCGCCCGGCAGGTCAACATGGCCCGTTTGAGCGTCGAACCTGTAGCTCAAGACCTCCACGCCAGCAATGTACAGACTCTCGTATACAAGCGTCTGTGGGTCGGTTTTCCCGTAGCGGTATACGACCTCGATATTGTCGAAGACAAAATCGTATTGAAACTCTGTAATTGAACTCTTTGAATTAAGGCACCGGTATGGCGAGTATTTTTTGAGCAGCTTTTCCTTGTCGGTCAGATGCAGAACAATGTCGAATATCGCGAGGGCGAAATTGGACTTTCCACTGCCATTCGCACCATATATGATGCCCTTTGCCTTAATGCCATCCTGAATTACCTGTTGATTGAATGAATAGTTGGCGGGATCGGATAGATCAAATGTAATTCGCTTATTGAAGCACTTGAAATTTGAAACCGAAAACTTCTTGAGCATGGCACGGCTCCTCTGCTTTCTGAGTCTATTTGAAACACAGGATAAAGTAGCTTAGCAAATTGGTCAATTTGCCCGTATTTTTAATACGGATATTCCGAAGAAAAACTACGGAAGTACGCGATATACGCCGGGCCTGTCCAACCGATCATAGTCTTCGCAGGGCAAGACTTCTTCGCGCGCGAGGGAGAATGTGATCTCGATCGTTAGGCGCACGCTGATAAAACTAGGCGGTACCGTCTCAGCGACCCCGCCTTACAAATCCGAAGGTTTTTCATCTAAATCTATTATGAACCATCTTTTATGGACTATCGGAACCATTTATCAAACAACATCATCAGAAACGTGAAGGGCGAATTCGGAAGCTGATTCTCCCTTTCACCGGCTGGCAAAACGATTTACACCTAATTGTGGACATTGCCCACGCGATTTCTCTTTGCTCCCGCATCGATCTCGCTAAACTAATAGGTGCTGCTACCAGGGCATTTTCTGGTGCACATCCTATTGGCTCCTGCGAAGATCGGAGCGGGTATGTTTGCCGCCGAGTCCCACACCAGCCGTCATCACATCGCGATCGCTGCCATGGCCTGCCTATGCGTCTTGCTGGGCGGGCCTTCCTATGCCGCGG
Organism: Collinsella sp. CLA-ER-H6; assembly: GCF_040092305.1. Lineage (NCBI taxonomy): Bacteria > Bacillati > Actinomycetota > Coriobacteriia > Coriobacteriales > Coriobacteriaceae > Collinsella > Collinsella sp. CLA-ER-H6. The sequence continues at coordinate 4,261 of NZ_JBBNLS010000028.1, read as the reverse complement.
GCGCGGAGAGCCTGTTCATCGCGGGCGCGACGTACTGCGAGCCGGGCGTTTCGGGCCCCGGTTGGGCCTGGACCGATGCCGGCCATCTGGAGCTCGACGGCTACGCGGGCGACGCCATCGGCGCCGACGGCGACCTGGTCGTGACGCTTGTGGGGCAGAACTCGGTGGTCGAGTCGCAGGCGCCCGATGCGGACATCTCGCAGTGCGGCATGGAGGTGTGGGGCGACCTGACGCTTAGCGGCACCGGGTCCCTGGCGGCATCGGGCTCGCAGTGCGCGATCCACGTGTCGCAGGCGCTCGTTGTGGACGGCTGCACCGTCGATGCCCGGGCGGACGGGGCGAACGTCACGGGCGAGGCCGTGGCCGGCGTGATCGCCGGCGACATGGCCGTGCGCGGCGGCGGGCGCGTCGTCGCCTTCGGTGCCGCGCCCGCCGCCGGCGTGTACGCTTACGGTTTGTACCTGCAGGACGCTGGCGACGGCTCGGCCGGGTGCGGGCTTTCGGTCGACGCCTCGTGGCTCGACGCGGCCGGTGCCGATGGCGGCGTTGCTTGCACGGGTGGGTCGCTCGTGTCCGCGCGGTTCGTGACGCCTGCTGGCGGGACCTTTGGTACTAGTGGCGTTGTGGATGCTGCAGGAGTCGTGGCACCGCATGTGATGGTTGAGCCCGATGTCGCCATGCCTCCGGCGGGGGAGAACGATGGGTCCGATGTGCCGGGCAGCGGGACGGGCGCGCCTGATGGTGGCGTCGGTCCCGCTGCAGAGCAACCCGGTACGGAGCCAACGACGGTTGCCGCAATGAAGCCTGCGGCTACGTCGCCCAAGACAAACATAACGACCAAGACGACGGTGACCAAGACCACGGTGCCTACGCCGTCCAAGCCTAAAGCCACCAACGTGACCGCAGCGACACTCCCCAAGACTGCCGACAACAACTGGATCGCAACTTCCGTGACGCTTTTCCTTCTTGGTATAGTGTTTCTAGCTACCGCATGTCGTTGTTGAGATAGCTGCCATTTAGAAGAAAGGGACATCCACAAGGTATAACTATATGCTTGTTTGTTTATTGGCACCCAATAATCGAAGGCGGGGCCATACGGACGCGACCATGGGCTGAATCGTGACATGCGACCCAGGTCCACATGAATGATACAAGCATTCAATAATGTCGCAGTTTGGACTGAAGGCAACGAAGGGGCACCGGGGTCTTTGTCGACCTTGGTGCCCAAGCGAAAAACCATCAGAGTTGCTTCGCAATATTCGGCGGTGCCAAAGCGGGCAAATACTAAACCGAACTCATTGGTGAGCTGTATGAGCTGGCTTTTTAGTGACATCCCGGATTGTCTATAAGCAAAAGTCTGGTGTTTCGGAAATGTTATACCGTTCACTAAAACTCTCGATTTCCTCTTTTAACATAGCTGGCTCAATCTCTGCAAGCAGCCGCATAACGTCATAGAGTGTTACGATGCCTCGTATCTTCTTACTCCTCATCCGCACGAGTTCGTAAATCAGTTGAACAGAAATAGTTGTTGTATACGATTCGCCGCTTCTATCAAGATTTAATGCTCTAGCAGCATCATTTATCGCAGTGCAAAATAGGAGATCAGGGGAAATCCCTTCAGCGGGGTTTTCGATTTTGATATTTACCTTATCTCCGCAAAGCTCAATTTCTGTTTCTCCAACTCTGCTTTGCTTAAGAAAGGGTTCTGTTTTACCTAGACCTAAATATTCCGCTCTTTTAAGACGCTGCCTGCGGCAGCTCTCCTTAAACATATTGTTACGGCAATCTATGATGGCGGCATTCACGATCTGGTCAGTCAGGCATGGGTAAAAACCTATTAGGATCCAATCGACCTCGCAAGATGACTTGAAAAGAAGATCGTAAATTTCCGCATAAAGTGGGCATTGCCCACTGACGAGGCGGGCTACTCTTGTTCCATCGTGCATGAATAATCCCTGAAAATCTGAATGAATTTCAATTAGATAACCCAATTCAATGCGGCCATCATCACCGCTAAGTTCAGTAAGGTGATTGCGGTATTTAGGTAATTTGCTAGCATGGCCTGTTTTTCCACCAAACAATCGGGCATCTAGAGAGCGCGACAAATCATCGCAACATGCACAGCTTTGATGGTATTTTGCCAACGAGACATAGTTTGCGAAGATGCCCGCCAATTCCTCCAGCGAAACATCGTCAGCCTTAAGCCTTGGCATTAGCTTTTCGCGCTCAGCTTTCATCACAGATGTGAACTCAGCAGATTTTGATTGAGCGTTTCGACCATGTTTGATGTTATGGTCGATTCTAAAATGTTCCAAACCAACAATGGATCCATTTTCGCGGGTAATAACAATATCAGGGCACTCGCTGCTTGCGTTAATAGATCCACTCACCTTCAAGGCAGCTTTCTTCTTGTAACCACCCGTGGCCATCGATAGCCTAAGAACATCATTGAACACTTGCTCTTCATGCGCGTTCTGGTCGCTTTTATTCTTGCTCATGCCGGATCCTCCGCCCTTCGAAGTTATACATAATTCAGCTCGCGCCTTTTAACGTTGTCGATAGACGTTCACTGAAAGGTAAGCAATTCAGCAATGTCATCAAGGGAGCCAAGTCTCAAACCCTGATAGGGAATGTAACCGTTGAACACGTTGTGTGTTACACCGTCCCTGTCCTCCTGTTTAAATTCGATATCGCAGTCGTGGCCAGTGACGATTCGAAACTCATGTTGATATTCATATGCACGATTCTTGTGGAAAGGAACTTCACTGGCTGCCTGCTTAAAGTTGGATAACGCCACCTTGGGCTCAAATATGTCTCCGTCATAAGAAACCAGTCCAAAATTGATACCTTCAGGTTCCGCTTCCTGAAATCGAAGCAAAAACTCGACAGGATCCTTAATCAAAACTGCAGCGCCTCTATTTGAAAATTCGTCTTTAATGCGCTGCCCATCCTTACTCTGTAGGAAGAATTGATAATTCGAATCTTCAAGTGCCGTCATGCAGTAAATTGCACAACTTGAACCAACAGACATAAAACTTGTAAGGAGACCCTCGTAGGCATCAGACCTTCCATCTCCCGCCTCTTTTGATCTAAATTCATCAATCGCCTGCAGGTAGGGGATTCCCTGGATAAGTTGTTCCGCGTAAACTCTCTGCGTAACAAATTTGATTAATGACCCGACATGCCACTGCTCAAGTGCGCCGCCAATTTCCGATTTAGAGATTCGCCGAACCATACAATCATCTCCTTGCTGCTATTCTTCGCTCTTATCAAGAACTAATCCAGTGAGCTTAAACGATGGTGTATATCTATCAACGTTCTCCTCATGCATTGTCAGATGACGCCGATTCGTCGACGAAAGATGGCTTGATCTAACCAGCCCCATAAGCTCACCAATTATTCCGCTAGAGTCGTACAAGCTCATAATGAAATGGCTCTGATAAAAGCAAGTGTCTTATGCGTAGAATTGCTCAATAAGTGGAGTCGTGAGATTACTGGATTTTGTAGAAGACTTCTTGTGGAGAGGAACACGTTGGCTGAATTAATATGCTCGGTTATCTCTTTAGCATTGGCGTTTGCCGTCGCCGTTGTACAGTATTGCCAGAGCAAGCGCATGGAGGAATTCGAGCGTCGTCAGGACGAGAGGGATGAGCGTAGGCACGCCGAAGGGAATAAGGCACGAGCGATTGAATTCATCTCGAAGCATTACGCCGACAGAGGCCTGATTCCGCTATGCGCCGTTGCCGCCATGCACAATGATCTTTTCCATTATTCACGTAAGATGTATTGGGAATTCTGCTGCCTTGTGCCGGAGGTGCAGAATCTGATTCTTAAATACTGCAATCTTGACTTGCGGGTCAGGGGAGAGGACGACCTGTTCGTCCGTTGCATCGCCGCAGTCGAAGCCGCCCTCCGTGACCGCTTTCCAGAAGATGAACCTGTTCTTTATGATGATGGGAAATACGTGCTTCGCAGTCTGGAAAGGTATGCGGGTGAGAGACTGCCAGCACCTCGGGTTGGCCTTCTTCCTGAGTGCTTGGACTCTTCCTTCCTGCCCCCTGATAGCTGTACCCTGGGGTACGATTACCTTATCCGTAAGGTACTTTCCGAGGCCTTCGAATCGAGGGATGCTTCCTGGAGTGGGAAGGATAAACTGGACTTTCTTTTAAGGATCCTCAAGCGTATTGCCGCTCGTATTCCACTGGAGACATGTAGCCCAGGGTGGAATGCATGCGCACCCTATTGTAATAGAGCTCTATGT
>NZ_JBBNLS010000027.1:0-11176 GCF_040092305.1 Collinsella sp. CLA-ER-H6 | reverse complement strand
CGGCGCGCCACGGGTCAAGATGCACTAGGCCTGGACGAAGTCCGGGCCCGCGCCTTTAGACGCGAGCCCGGGGCCCGTGGGTTATACCCTAAGAGCAAACCACCCTTTTTAAGGGTGGTTCTGATTGCTCAAAAAGGTACAGGTTTTTGTATCTTTCGACTGACGACATTATACGAGCAATTAATCAGCGTTTGCCCAGATTACGCAAAATGTACTGATAGTAGGTACATCTCTATACCCCTCTATAAAAACCTGTACTTTTGCGACTGCGCCTAGCTGCGAGCGAGAAGCCTGTTCTAAACGGGCCCCTGCATTTGCGTGCATCGCAAAGCCAAAAGAGGGGGGGGCGAGAACATGGAGCAGACGGCACGGCGCCAAGAGCAGCTGCCGGGCGCATTTAACGGCGCCACCACCAACAGCCAGCATGGCCGCGTCCGCTGGTATCTGGTCCACACCCCCCAGGGAAAAGAGCGCGAGACCTGCGAAAAGGTCCGCTGCATTATCCCGCACGAGCTGATGCAGGACGCTTTTGTGATGCAAAAGGAGTTCTGGTTTAAGCGGGACGGCGCCTGGTCGCTCCAAACCAAACCCATGTACAAGGAATATTTCTTCGTCGCCACGCACGATGCTGCCGCGCTCGATAGGGCTTTGGCTCAGTTGAGCTTTGGCTGTCGCATCGCCGGCAGTAGGGAGCGGGCGTATATGCCCATGCCGGACGATGCGCAGGACTGGTACCGCAGCGTGCTGGATGACGACGGCGTGGTGCGCAACAGCGTAGCGCGCATAGAAGACGGCGTACTGCACATAGAACAGGGTCCTTGGTGGGGCAAGAGGCCCGTGTTAAAAAGATCGACCGTCATAAGCGCTGGTGCCTGGTAGACGTGGGCGAGGGTGACTCCACATTTAGGGAGCTGCTACCGCTCGACGTTCCCAGTAAAACGTAAGGGAGACGTCGCACTGGCAATTCGTTCGCATTTTTGAATTTACCGATTGGGGGATCCCTGGGTAACGGGGACGTAGGTTTGACTGTGGCTGCTAAAGAAGTAACAAAGACAAATACGCCGCGGGGGCGGCGCTGATTGCTCAGGCCATGGACCGGCGCGAGGGCGCCGGCCGGTATAAGGCCATGCAATCTACCATGGACTGGGACCGCTCGCGTCTAGCCTACAGGGCAGTGAAGCGCGCGTTCGACATTGTGTTTAGCGGTGTCGTGCTCGTTCTCATCGCGATCCCTAGTCTGGTGCTGGCCGCTGCCATCCGCCTGGAGAGCGAGGGTAGTCCCTTCTACAGCCAGATTCGCGTGGGCCAGAACCGTCCCGACGGTAGCCTGACCATCTTCCGCATGTGGAAGTTCCGCTCCATGTACAAGGACGCCGACGAACGCCTCGCCGAGCTCAAGGGGCAGAACGAGATTGCCGGCGCCATGTTTAAGATGAAGAATGACCCGCGTGTTACCAAGATCGGGAAGTTCATCCGCAAGCACTCCATCGACGAGTTCCCGCAGTTTCTCAATGTGTTCCTGGGCCAGATGTCCGTTGTGGGCCCGCGACCGCCGCTGCCGCGCGAGGTGGCTGAGTACACCGAGTACGACCTGCAGCGACTTGCCGTGAAGCCGGGCATCACCGGCTGGTGGCAGGTGACGGACCGCAACGACGTCGACTTCGACGGCATGGTCCGCCGAGACCTGGAGTACATCGCCAAACGCGGCGTGGTCACCGATTTAAAGATTGTTCTCCTCACAGTCGTTGAGGTCTTTACCGGTGGCGGTGCTTGCTAGATGACTGAACCGATTAGGGTAGCCCAGGTTGTTGGCAAGATGGTTGGCGGCGGCGTCGAGGCCGTTGTCATGAACTATTATCGCCATATTGACCGAAGTAAAGTCCAGTTCGATTTTCTTGTCGATTCAGATTCGACGCTCGTGCCACGTGAAGAGATCGAATCGCTTGGTGGTCGAATCTTTGAGATTCCGCCCTACCAGCATGCGATTGAATATCAGCGAGAGCTTCAAAGCCTCTTTACGCAAGAGGGCTGGAAGATAGTGCACAGCCATATCAACGCGCTTTCCGTCTTTCCGCTTCGCGCCGCGAAGAAGGCAGGGGTACCCGTGCGTATCGCCCACAGCCACTCGACGAGCGGCAAAGGCGAGTTTGCAAAAAATGCCCTTAAAGGCTTTTTGAAACTGTTTTCGACAAGGTATCCAACTGATTTGGCGGCCTGTACTGAGTATGCCGGTAAATGGCTGTTCGGCTCATCCCATTTTACCGTCTTTAATAATGCTATCGATTTGAGCAGTTTTTCTTTCAATCGATCGATTAGGGATGAGCAACGTGCTGAGCTTGGAGCGCAGGACGATACGCTGGTATTGGGGAATATCGGTAGGTTCATCCCCCAGAAGAATCAGCTGTTTTTGCTTGATGTTTTCAAGGCGGTTTATGATCAGAATCCTGATTCCATCCTTGTTATCTGCGGCGATGGAAAGTTGAGACCGCAGGCGGAGGAAAAGGCGCGCTCGCTGGGAATTGCGTCAGCGGTGCGTTTTCTCGGTCAGATTTCCAATGTACAGGACGTCTATCAGGCGCTTGATTTATTCGTTCTCCCTAGTCTGTACGAGGGCCTCGGAATGGTCGCGATTGAGGCCCAGGTCTCCGGTCTCCCGTGCATCTGCTCTGAGAGGGTCCCTAACGAGGTCGCGCTATCCGGTCGGTGCAGCTTCGTTCCGTTGAGTGCGGGCATTGAGGGCTGGTCCAATGCGATCCTTACCACACGCACAGATGTCGTTAATCGTTCCGATCCCCAAGCATCTCTGGGGCTTGAATCTTATGACATCTTTAGGGCAGCGCCCAAGCTCGAAGAGTACTACCTGAAGTTATTTGAAACGGTGAATTAATGAATATTTGTATTTTAACGTGGCTCCATAATCAAAATTTCGGTACGTTGCTTCAGGCTTATGCCCTACAGCAGTTTTTGAAGGCAGAAGGGCATGACGTTGTCGACGCCGACTATCTTCCCTGCGTTAAAGAAAAGCTACTGAACTGGGCGATCAACCGGAACTCCTTCGATTTATTTGCTGGTAAAGCACGCGAGCTATTCAATCGCAAGAAGGAACATGATGACTTCGGATCCTCGACGGCTGACGTATTCAATCGCTTTTTGAGCCAGAACATCGAGACCACTGATCGGATTGTCGATACAGACGGACTGGTCGATTTACGGGGAAAATACGATGCATACGTCTGCGGATCTGATCAAATCTGGTCCCCTTATCTTTTGAATAGGAATTTCTATCTCTCTTTTCTAAGCGACAGCGATAAGAGAATCGCGTATGCACCCAGCTTCGGTGTCACGAGCACCACGCAGAGGAAGAAAAAGATCATTACCGATCTGATTAAAACGTTCAGCTCTGTGTCTGTTCGTGAAGATGCGGGCGCGGATTTTGTCGAATCCCTCGGTCTCGAGCGCCCTTCACAGGTTGTGGACCCTGTCCTGCTCCTGTCGAAAGAGGACTGGGCCCCGCTCATCAACGGTAAATGTCCTGAGCCCGGGAAAATCGTCTGCTATTTCCTTGGGAATAGGCCGTTTTACAGGAAAGCTGTCGATTCGATTTCAAAAGAGCTCGGCTGCGAGGTCGTGACGCTTGTCGGTTCAGGTAAAAATGCTGTCGACGAGCAGCTCAATCCGCGTTACGGGCTTGGTCCCGATGAATGGCTCGCTTATCTGGCGAGCGCGCGGTTCGTGTTAACCGATTCGCTGCACGGTACGCTGTTTTCTCAAATTTTCCGCAAAGACTATTACTGCTTCAAGAGATTTGAGGAGACCGACAAGCGCTCTCAAAACTCTCGAGTCGAGAGCCTCTCGAGGCTCTCGAATACCGAGGATCGTCTGCTAGATGGCTATGACAGTCACATGAACGCTACGGAAATTGAGGGCTATGAGAAGCGACTGTCCGACGTGGAGTCGCTTATCACGTTTTCGAAAAAATGGCTCTTGGATGCTCTTGAGCAATAGGGGGAAGTTAGCTTGAGCAAGAACATCGACACAGTTTCTCACCGGGCCTGCTTTGGTTGCGGAGCTTGCGCGGCCAAATGCCCTTTTTCCGCTATTACTATGCGTACCTCGCCCGACGGTTTCGAATATCCCGTGGTGGACGCAGCGAGATGCACCTCCTGCGGTCTTTGCCTGCGTACCTGTCCGGCGGAAAACCAAGTCGACGCGGACTCGGAGGCCATTCGCGCCGCTGTCTTGCAGAGCGATGACCCGGACGAGCTCGCGCAAAGTTCGTCCGGCGGCGTCTTCTCCCTTCTTGCGAAACGTATACTATCGGACGGCGGGCGCGTTTACGGCGCCGCCTGGGATGGCGTCGATCACGTCAGGCATATCGGTATATCCGAGCTTGCCGAAATCGCGCTCCTGCAAAAGTCCAAATATGTCCAGAGCGATGCTAGCGAATCGTATCCCGAAGTGCTCAGCGATCTCAAATCCGGCAAGCGAGTCCTCTTCAGCGGTACTCCTTGTCAGGTTTCCGCGCTGCGTCTCTATTTGGGTAAACCGATGGATGGGCTGGCAACCGTCAGCGTTGTTTGCCACGGTGTACCAAGCTCTTCCATGTTTCGTTCCTATGTTGACTGGCTCGAGCTTCGGGAGAAGTCCGATGTCACCGCACTGACTTTTAGAGATAAATCGAAATTCGGATGGGGTCATAACATAAAAATCGAGTTATCCGACGGCAGGATTATAAAGAGGCCCGCTGCATTCGATCCCTTTTATGGTTCCTACATCAAAGGCCTGATCAGCAGATCGTCTTGCTACGGCTGTCCTTTCAGAGGGAGCGACAGTCCTGCCGACATCATCCTCGGTGATTCCTGGCGTTCTGAGTCTGTCCAAGACTGCGGACATCCCGAGAAGGGTGTTTCGGCCGTTATCGTGAAGACCGAGCGCGGGGCAAAATTGATCGATGAAATAAGCGATTGCGTCGCCTACTCTAACAACGGCCTTGCTCCGGATGATGTGCTGCTGCATGAAGATCCTAATAAGCGCTCGGATCTTGAGGAGAGGCGCGATGCCGTTATCGAGCATTTCGAGGCTACAGGATTACAAGTCTTTGATTCCGTCCTGGCGCCGAATGCGACCCTTTTCGACCGTCTGAAAATGCTGCTCCCCCCGTCGATGCGCCTGCGTGTAAAGCGGTTTGTCCGATCTATCAAACCTAGGACCGTGCATGAGTAACTTCACCACAGTGATAACGATTTGCGACCGTCCCCATATCGGGGGCGGAGCTTCAAAAATCGCAATCGAAACAGCAGCTGCTCTGGCGAGGATAGGTGTCAACAGCTATTTCTTTTCAGCGTTGGGTGACCCCGATCCCTCCTTAATCGAATCTGGCGTTGTTTGTGTCAATTGCGGGCAGAACGACGTCCTGAACGGGGGCGTCTCCGGCGCTGTCCAGGGTATCTGGAACAGGCGCTCGGAAACGGCGCTGGATGATCTACTGAAGCAGCTCGATCCGAAGACGACGGTCGTCCACGTTCACTCTTGGACGCACTCCCTTTCTCCCTCGATATTTAGGGCCATAGGGCGACGGGGGTTCAAGTGCCTGATCACAGCCCATGAGTACTTCCTCGTTTGTTCCAACGGTGGGCTCTACGACTATGTGAATCACTGCAACTGCGGAATCGCCCCCGGTTCCCCAAAGTGCCTGCTGCATAACTGCGACAAGCGCTCATATACCCAAAAAATGTATCGATCCGTTCGCTTTTCTGTACAGGAATATGTCTTGAGAGCCCTGCGTCCGGCGGTGGTCTTCGTTTCAGATTCCAGCCGTCGGTTGATTGAGCCCAATCTAGCATGGGAAGCCGGGCGATTCGATTGCTTGAATTACGTTGATGCGAACAAAATCCAACATGGATTGGACGCAGATTGCGCGGCTTACCTATTTGTAGGTCGCCTGAGCCCCGAAAAGGGCTGCGATTTATTTTGCGAAGCCGCCAGCAGGGCCGGTGTGGACGCTATCGTCATCGGTGACGGTACCGAATTGAAGAGGCTGTCGGACAGTTATCCGGATATCAAATTCATGGGCGCGCTGCCCCATGACAAGGTGCTTTCCGTCATGACGCGGTCACGTGCAATCGTTATGCCCTCGGTTTCGCGAGAGACGTTCGGGCTTGTCGCCTATGAGGCCATGATCGCTGCCGGTCTGCCGTGCATCGTCTCTGATGTCGGCGACGCTGCCTCCTTTGTGAGGTCGAAAGGTCTCGGCGAGGTCTTCAGCGCGGGCAATGCCGAGTCGCTATCCGCCGCAATGGTCAATATGCTCGATCCCGATGTTTACTCGCGTTATAGGGGGGCGGTTGAGAAGGCGGACTTCAGCTGCCTCGAAAAGACCGCTTATGTAGAACGTCTTATCGGTATTTACGATCAGCTAATGGCTAAGCTTTAATTGGATGAAGGTTTTTAATGGTTACGGTTGTGATGTCAGTTTACAACGGCACGCGATATCTTACTGAGCAGCTAGATAGCTTAAGACTTCAGACAGTGTCTCCGGACCGAGTGCTGATTGCGGATGATTGCTCAACAGACGGGTCATTCGATCTCATTGGCGAATATATTGAGAAGCATGGGCTCGATAATTGGACCATCAACAAGAACAGCTCTAATTTCGGCTGGCGCATGAGCTTCAAGCGGCTTCTCGACCTTGCATCTATAGATGAGGGCATCGTCTTCCCGTGCGACCAGGATGATATCTGGGAACCCGATAAAATCGCTGTGATGTCCTCAATCCTCGAGAAGGACCCCTCGATTGAGGTTCTCAGCTGCGCCGTCGAGCCGTTTTATGAGAGCGGCGGTAAAAAAGTAACAGTCTATGGTGCCGTCGATGATTCCAAACCTCTGGACGATTTGGAGACTCCGGTTTTCGATAGCAAGTTTATGTCGGTACGGCGCCCCGGATGTTCGTATGCCGTTAAATCGAGTTTTATAAGGGAAATCATGCCATATTGGCAGGATGATTTTGCGCATGATGGTATGTTATGGCGCTTCTCATTACTGAAGGGGACCCTCAGACTTCTAAATCAGCCCTTGATTCGGTTCCGTAGGCATGACTCTAATGCAACTGAGATGCGACATATTGACAAGAAATCTCGTGTTGCTGAGATAGGGATGTGCTTGAGATTTTCTAAGGTTTTAGAAGAATACTGCAGTAGTAATCCTGGCGATTATCGTATATCTTCTGCGCATATAGAGCATTACGGTTCTGTTTTAAATGCCCGTTTGCACTTGCTCGTAGGTGGCCTAAAAATTAGTGATTTAGGCACCATTCTAAAATACCGTAAGTATGAACTGTCAAATCGTTCCCTGCTTGGTGATTTTAAGGCCTTAATCAGTTCCTGTGACAGTAAGTAGGTGTTTAGAATGCTTGAGCTATTTACTAATGAATTCACTATTTTGATTTTTGCCGCAATCTTAAGTGTCATTTCTCCCGTTAAAGGACTATTTTTTTCTGTTCTAGGATTGCTCGTTTTCAAAGAAGTTCTTTCTGGGCGCCTCTACAAAGTGTTTTTAAATAACGCTATTCCCATTGTCGTTATGGGCGCGATGGTTTTCTTTTCTGCCATTGCGTTTACGTCCCGAAGCATTAATGAATCCCTCCTTACGGTCTGCTCGTATTTCTTTTGCATCCTTCTTGGTTATATTTACGGTAAAGTAAAGAACGATGACTGGGTTGAGTCTGCATTGCTTATGCTTCGCAACGTTATGGTGTTCGCCTGCCTATTTAGCTTTGTCCTTGAAATTGTTTTAGGTCAACGACTGGTTACAAATGGTTCCTTTTCTTTTCTGCAAACTGTAACGATTGATAATCCATCCTTGTATCGACTGCGTAGTTTTTTCGGTCATGCAATCGTATTTGGCCAAATGATAGTTATTGCTGTTGTAATCAACTATAAATTGGAGACGGGCAGGATGAAACGTCTCTTATACTCTGTAGTTCTTTTGGTCGCTCTGCTTCTGACAAAGAGTCGTAGCGCGTGGATTATTCTCATTGCTTTAGCATCGGTGTACCTGATCTTTCGCCTAAAGAACCCCGAGTATTCTAAATGGAATTTAATTGCCCTTTTAATTCCAACTGTATTGCTACTCGTTTTCATTCTCTACAAGTTTGGACTGTTTAACTTTGTGGCTTCTCGATTTGGTGAGCTTGAAACTGATGTTTCATATAGCCAGCGTTCCGGAGCCATTGCCTATATTATTCATAGCTTTTTAAGCAGGCCGCTGTTTTGGCTTACTGGAAATGGTTTTGGCAGTAGTCGCATGACTATGCTGGGCACGACGGTTGAAATTAGCGGTTTTTCAACGGTGGATAATGGTTTCCTTGCAATGCTGTATGAATATGGTTTTCTTGGAATTTGTAGCTTTGTATTCTTGATAATTTCCGCTGGCATCGGTTCGTTCAGGTCGGGTTGCGAACTCGATCAAGTACTATTTACCGTTTCCTGTATATGCTGTGCGGAGCTCATATTTTATTGTGAGCTTGGTTGGTGGGTGCCAACGGTCATCTTGTTTGCTTCCTGTGGACTCGTTCTGGGTAGAACGAGTGCTCGGTATTCAGATTTGTGCGAGTCAGGCCCTTTTTTGATTTCTGAATAAATCAAGGATGTTAGTTTAAACAAACGAGGTTGAATGAATTATTCGTCTATTGCACGCAACACTATGATTGCGTTTGCTGCACAGTTTATTTCTCTATCGGTCAGTGTTGTCATGTCGCTGCTCGTGCCGAAAATCGTTGGTGTTGCTGATTATGGATACTGGCAGCTGTTCATGTTTTATACGACCTATTCCGGCTTTTTTCACCTTGGCCTGAATGATGGTGTCTACTTGATTAACGGGGGTCTCTCTCGTGATGAAATCGATAAGAGCTCAATAAAATCCCAGTATATCTTCGGTGCTTGTTTCCAGGCAGTGATTTGCCTCGGCATCACTTTTGTTTCGCTGCCTCTTGTCGATGACGCAAATCGAGTATTTGTTATCGCGTCTTTTGCGCTTTACACCGTCGTCTATAACCTGACAAGTTATTTGGGCTTTGTCTTTCAGGCTATGAACGAAACTAAGCTATTTTCGTTTTCTACAATGCTAGACAGGCTGGTGTTTCTGGCTCCGCTCCTTGTTTTAATTGGATTTAAGGTTTCGGACTACCATCCCTATGTCTACGCGTATCTCGTTTCGAAGATTATTGCGCTCATATATTGCTCTTGGATGGGCAGGGATATCCTATGTGCTAAATCAGTGTCTTTTGGCAACTCGCTTAAGGACGGTATCCGCAGTATCATCGTCGGCGTAAAGCTGATGATTGCGAACATCGCCGACACACTGATCCTCGGGGTATCTAGGTTTCTTATCGATCATTTTTGGGGTATCGTCGCCTTTGCAAAAATTTCGTTCTCCCTCTCTCTTGTCAATTTCTTTATCACTTTTGTCTCGCAGGCGAGCATGGTCTTATTTCCTGCTCTTAGGACAGGTTCTGATGAGGAGAGAGTTCGTTTTTACATTGGCATAAGAAATGCCATCGAACTCATTTTTCCTGCAATCTTTTTGTTCTATTTCCCTATGGTTTGGTTTTTGGGGGCGTGGCTTCCTCAATATGCCGAGAGCCTTAGATATTTTGCGCTCTTACTTCCGATATGCGTCTTCAATACGAAGATGAGCCTTTGCTGTACTACCTATTTCAAGGTACTTCGTAAAGAACAGCTGCTCCTGAAGTTGAATGTCGTCACTGTTATTTGTAGCGCTGTTTTTTCGATATTCGGTGTTCTTGTCCTTAACTCACTCGACGCCGTCCTGTGTGGCGCCGTTATCTGCATTATTGGCAGGTCGTTGTGGTCCGAGCTCTATCTGAACGAACAGCTTAGCGCCCCTGGTTCAACTAGGCCGTTTCAGGAGATCCTTCTTACAGCCGCTTTTGTCTTGTTCACTGAGCTTTTATCTGGTGGAACTGCGGCGATTCTATATGCATTAGTCTACGTTGGCTATCTCTTGCTTAATCATTCTGCGCTGAAAAGCGTTGCTTCATGTTTGACCAAACTGAAGAAGCAGCGATAGCTACATCAAAATGGATTGGATTTTATTATGAAAGGCATCATCCTCGCCGGCGGGTCCGGCACCCGCCTGTACCCGCTCACGCTCGTGACCTCCAAGCAGCTGCTTCCGGTCTACGACAAGCCCATGATCTACTACCCGCTGTCCACCCTCATGCTGGCGGGCATCCGGGACATCCTGGTCATCTCCACGCCGACGGACCTCCCCAACTTCGAGCGCCTGCTCGGGGACGGCTCGCGCTACGGCGTGAATCTCTCCTACGCCGAGCAGCCGAGCCCGGACGGCCTGGCGCAGGCCTTCACCATCGGCGAGGACTTCATCGCCGGCGAGCCGTGCGCGCTGGTGCTCGGCGACAACATCTTCTACGGCAACGGCCTCAGCCGCCACCTGACGCGCGCCGTCCAGAACGCAGAGTCCGGTAGGGCCACGGTGTTCGGCTACCACGTGGACGACCCCGAGCGCTTCGGCGTCGTGGAGTTCGACGGGGAGGGCAGGGCCGTCTCCATCGAGGAGAAGCCCGCCGAGCCCAAGAGCTCCTACGCCGTCACCGGCCTGTACTTCTACCCGGGCGACGTGGCCGCCAAGGCGCATGAGGTGGTGCCGTCCGCGCGCGGCGAGCTGGAGATCACCGACCTCAACCGGATGTACCTGGAGGAGGGGACGCTGTCCGTCGTCACCCTCGGCCGCGGCTACGCGTGGCTGGACACCGGCACCATGGAGAGCCTGCACGAGGCCGCGGAGTTCGTCCGCGCCGTGGAGCACTCCCAGGACCTGCCGGTCTCGGTCCCCGAGGAGATCGCCTGGGAGAACGGCTGGATCACGACCGCCGAGCTGGAGGAGGCCGCCAAGGCCTACGGCAAGTCGGTCTACGGCCGGCACCTCAAGAAGGTCGCCGCCGGCGAGATCGTCAACAGCCCGCGCGAGTACTAGGAGGAACCCCTCATGTCCGAGATCTTCGAACCCAAGAACATCATCGTCACGGGCGGCTGCGGCTTCATCGGCAGCAACTTCGTGCACTACGTCGTGAACAACCACCCGGGCGTCCACGTCACCGTCCTGGACAAGCTGACCTACGCCGGCAACCCCGAGAACA
>NZ_JBBNLS010000026.1:0-23745 GCF_040092305.1 Collinsella sp. CLA-ER-H6 | reverse complement strand
ATCTCCACCGTTCCTTCAACTGGGAAAACGGCGCCCCCGGACCCCAGGAGGGGCCGCGGGGGCGTTCAGCTAACTGCGGGAACGGCCTATCCGCTCAAAGTGTTCGGCTGAGATCGGAAATCAACCGGCGGGTTTCCCGCCGGTCAAAAGAGCGGGCTGAGCGGGCGTGGTGACTCATGTGCCCCGCCCGCTCAGCTAAGACGTTACTCCTTATTGCGACGGTAGAGGAAGTAACCGCCCGCGGAGATGACGGCAACGCCAGCGATGGCGAATGCGGCCACCATGCGGCCATCAAAACGATCGCCAGTGGTGGGCAGGCCGCCCTTGGTGTTCGTCTTGTTGGTGGTTACCGTGGTCGTGGTGTCCGACTTGCCAGGCTTCTCGGGCTTGGTGGTGGGCTGCTCGGGCTTAGCGGGCTGCTCGGGGGTACCGGGCTGCTCAGGAGTACCAGGCTGCTCGGGAGTGCCAGGCTGATCCGGGGTTACCGGGTCGGTGGCAAGAGCGTCCTTGGCGTAGGTGATGGACACCTTGAGGCCGTTGGTCTCGGTGTTCAGATCGCTCGGAGTGAAGGGCTGGTCGAAGTTTTCGGCCTTCTGATAGGCGCGCATCTCCTGGAGCAGCGCCTTGCACTTCTTGTAGGTGTTCTCGGTAGCAGCCTTGCCGGCCTTGTTGGCCAGGGCAGTGCGGCCCTCGGTGGTCGTCTCGGCCAGCATGGCGGCGTCAACTTCCTTGTTCTGCTCGATAAGCTCGTTCTGGAGCGCATCGAGGTAGGCACGGACGCTGACACCAAGGGTGTCAGGGTTCTCGAAGCAGAGCGAGCTGATGTCCATGAGGACGTAGTTGATTGAGTTCTCGGGTTCCTCGTTGTACACGACGTCAGTCTGGTTGCAGTGATCGAAGGAGACGGTCTGATCGCTGAAGTACGGGCTGACCTCAGTTATCAGAGCGGAGTACAACGGGATGGCGACGGAGTACGCGGCGCGGGAGAGCATTTCCCACTGGATGGTAGCGACTTCGGGGTCATACCCGCGACGAATCTGGAAGAGGTTGATCTCGGTGTTGCGCTCGCTGCCGATGCAATAAACACCATCAGTGTTCGCGTTGAGGCCAGGGACGTTCTCGCCGCGGTTGCCAAAGGCACGAATCAGCTCAAAGGGGCTCCAGCCAGACTTGCCAGGCCTGAAGAACAGGGGCTGGATTTCGCTGACCATGGCTCCCTTTTGGTCAGGTTTTCCATCCTTCTTTACTGTGATAATGTCGTAATCTGTGCCTTCGGTCAGCTGACTACCAAAATAATCGCGGCCTTGCACATAGCGGGACCACTGGTTTACGCCGGAATCGGCGAGGCTTTCGCCATACGTTTGGGCGACATCGAATTTGCCGTCAGCGGAGTATTTGGCGAAGCCCTTTTCTTCGGGCATGGATTGGATCTTTTCAGAGTGGAGGCAATTCTCGGTGTCATTGAGGTCGACATCGTAGTTGAGGCTCCCGATATTAGGGTTGAGCGACGCGGCGTCGTCAGCGAGCTTCATGGCGATCCACTGATGGGCGGAAAGTGTGGCGAACAGCCAGGTCTCGTTGTTGTCGGCGATGATGATCTGGTCGTTGGTGCAGACGCCTTGATCATCGATCAGGCTGCCGAGGAGCTCGACGCCCTCGCGGGCCGTGGCGCTCTCGCCCAGGATGATGCTGCCGTAACTGTACTCGCCCAGACCCACTTCCTCATCGATGAGGTCTGCTGCAGCGGCCTCCTCGTTATAGGAGGTGCTTAGCGTGGCGGAGCAGGAGACGCCCTTCTCGTTGATGCCGGCCTCGGAGTAGGCGTCGGTGCGACCCATCCAGTTGGAGGGGTGGTCGCGTACATAGCTGTAGCGATAGGTAGGCTTGTTCGAAGTGTATTCAAAAGCAGATTCAATCGAGCTGTACTTAAAGCCGGGTTCGTGGGCAGGTTCGATGCCGTAGTGCTTAAGATAGCGCTTGCCAAAGTCCTCGGCGCGGCCGTAGTACGTGTTGCCGTCCGCCGTGAGCTTGCCGCCCATGTAGATCTGCGTGCAGGCGAGCGCAGACGTCGGCATGGACATGATGGTTGCAGCTCCAAAGGCGAGGCCTATGCCAAGCTTTTTGAGCGCGTTGACGGGGTGAGTTTTCCTCATTTTCCCTCCCAGCGTGCGAAAGCTCTCCGTTGCCAGAGAGCTTCAGCCAATAAAGACACCCCATTAGCGTAACGAACTGGAAACAATATTCATCTATGAAAGAAACTTACTCGATAAGCGTAATGAAATATGCGATGAGTGGTTAATTATACTCGGTTTGTAGCTTTACTTTAATAAAGACGTCCTGCAATTACATTACCTGAATAAAGCGCCTTGCACGGGGCGCAAAGAAAATCCCCCGCTGTTTGGCAAATGCATAAACAGCAGGGGAGACGATAATTGGATGAATATCATACCAATGTGGAATTACTTCTTCCGGCGGTGGATCACGTTGATCGCATAGCCGACGAGCATGGCCAAAACGATGATGATAAAGCCGAGCAGGGGATTGTCGTTCATAGGGTCCTCCTATTTTCCGAGCGGGGAGAATTCGTCGACGATGAGGTCGAGGCATTGCGGAAGCGCGCGGGCTCCAAAGACGCCCGAATTGCTGGAGATAATCTCGCCATCGAACTGCATGCCCAGCGACGGGGTGCAGGTGATCTTGGCTTCCTTGGTCTGGATGATCTTGAACTGCGGACGGCCGAGCAACTTGCCGGCGGGGTCGAGCGCGGCGGTGATCACGGTAGGCAGCAGCTGCACGGTGCGCACGGGTTCGATGACCGCAATGTCGACCATGCCATCGTTCATGCGGCAGTCGGGGAACAGGTTGATGTCGTTTTGGATGACCGAGGTGTTGCCGGCCATGCAGCAGATGCCGTCGAGCTCCTCGACAATGCCGTCATGCTCAATCGTAAAGTGCGCTACCGTAGGGTTGGGCGTGGCGAGTGCAGAGAGGAAGTAGGCGATCTCGCCGATGTCGTTTTTGGTGGGGGCGGCCTTCATCATGATCTCGGCGTCGAAGCCCGAGCCGGCGATGATGATGAAGCCGTGGCGCTTCTCGTTGCCGTTCTCGTCGAGCCAAAAGAGCTCGCCCATGTCGACTTTGACCGTGCGACCGGCACGGCAGGCCTTGGCGAGCGCCGCTGCCTCGGGGGCATTGCCGATGTTGTTAAAGAACAGGCAGGCTGTGCCGGAGGGGAAGACGAGCGTGGGGACACCGCACCCGCGCATCTGGTCGAGCACGTTGGAGACAGTGCCGTCGCCGCCCGAAACGACCACGCGATCAAACTCGCGCACGTCTGCCACGGCGTCCTCGGGCTCCATGCCATCGCCGATAAAACGCATCACGACCTCGTCGCCGCCCTGTGCGAGGGCGTGCGTAAATGCGTAGATTTCATCTGAGCTGGGGCCCGATGCCGGGTTGTGGATGATAAGGCAGCGCATACTTACGTTCCCATTCTGTGACTAACCGAGTATAGTTGTAAGGCAATGCCGATATCCTACCCGTGTTTTTCGGGCCTAACCTTATTCGATGGGTTGATATGTACATTTCCACACATCAGGCTCTACTCGACTTTTGCCAGCGCGCCCGTGAGTTCGACGCGATTGCCGTCGATACCGAGTTTTTGCGCGAGCGCACGTTCCACCCGCGTCTGTGCTTGGTTCAGATTGCCACCCCTGCCGAGAGCGTCGCGGTCGATCCCCTGGTAATCGATGACCTTTCGCCGCTGGCCGAGCTTATGGCCGACGAGAGCGTGACCAAGGTCTTCCACGCCTGCTCGCAGGATATGGAGGTCATGCTCCATACCGTGGGCGTGCTGCCACGACCGATTTTCGATACGCAGGTCGCCGCTGCTTTTTTGGGCGAGCGCCAGCAGATTTCGTATGGCGCGCTTGTTCAGACGTTCTGCGGCGTATCGCTGCCCAAGACCGAGTCACTGACCGACTGGTCGCGCCGCCCGCTGACCGATAAGCAGATTGAGTATGCGATCGATGACGTCAAGTACCTGATCGTCGCCTATACCGAGATGATGAGCCGCCTGCGCGAGCTGGGCCGTGTGGACTGGGTGCTCGACGAGCTGCGCCCGCTGGCTGACGAGTCGCACTATCGCGCCGATCGCCACGAGGCGTTCCGCAAGGTCAAGCGTATCAATTCGTGCAGCCGTCATCAGCTGGGTATCGCGCGCGAGCTCGCCGCCTGGCGCGAGGACCGCGCCGAGCGGCGCAACATCCCGCGCAAGTGGGTCATGTCCGACGACACGCTGCTAGCGCTCGTTAAGCGCAATCCCGTGCGCGTTGAGGAGTTCCGTAGCATTCGCGGTACCGATCAATTGGGGGAGCGCGACGTGGACGGTGCGCTCATGGCCATCAAGCGCGGTGCGAGCTGTCCGCACGATCGCCTGCCGCTCTTGGTGCGCGGACATCGCCAGATCTCTCCGGAGCTGGAGAGCGTGACTGACCTTATGTATGCGCTTATCCGCCTGGTTGCCGAGCGCTCAGGCGTTGCGACCTCGGTCATTGCCTCGCGCGATGACCTGGCCGACTACATTGAGCATCCCGAGCAGAGCCGCCTGCGCGAAGGTTGGCGCTTTGAGCTTGTGGGCTCGCGCCTGGACGATCTGCTTTCCGGCAATATGGGGTTGACGGTGAAGGACGGCAAAATCGAATTGCTGTAAGGAAGCCTAGCCGCTTGAGTGGGTAGAATGCCTCCAACGTGTAACTCGATTCGGAGGAATTCGCATGCCTTATTACTATGGATACGGCTTTGGCATCGACCCGCTGTACCTGCTGGTTGTTCTTGTCTGCACGGTGCTTGGCCTTGCCGCACAGAACTATATCAACTCGACGTACAAAACCTGGTCCAAGGTTCGCTCGGACGGCGATACGGGTGCCACAGTCGCTCGCCGCATGCTCGATGCCAACGGTTGTAGCGCCGTGGGTATCAAGGGTGTCGCTGGCGAGCTCACCGACCATTACAACCCGCAGGACAACAACCTGTATCTGTCGGATGCCAACCGTTCGGGCGGTTCGGTCGCAAGCGTTGCCGTCGCCTGCCACGAGGCGGGCCATGCCGCCCAGCGTCAAAGCGGCTATGCCATGATGAAAGTGCGTACCGCCCTCGTGCCGGTCGTCAACTTTACCCAGAACACCTGGACCATCGTGTTACTCTTGGGCCTGTTTATGAACATTGCCGGGCTCACGACCCTCGCGTTGATCTTCTTCTCGTTTAGTGTGCTGTTCCAACTCGTTACGTTGCCTGTCGAGATTGACGCCAGCCGACGTGCTGTGGCGTACATCGAGCAGTCGGGCATGAGCTCCAAGCAGGTCAACGGCGCCAAGAAGGTACTGACGGCAGCCGCGCTTACCTATGTGGCTGCAGCGCTCACTTCGATCATTCAGTTGCTCTACCTTATGGCTCGCTACAACAGAAACTCCAACCGATAACAAATGGGACAGGCAGGCGCCGCGGGGATTCGTGTCCTCGCGGCGCTGTACTATGTGTTGGACTTAATTTCGCACGGGGCCGGAGCCTCTGTGCTCGATAACGAAAGGAGGCTGCGTGGCAGGCTGGAACCTAACCGGTAATGCCGTTTCCGCCGAGTTCGACGGTTCGGACGAGCAAGAGCGCAAGGAGCTCAGCGTGAGCCAGGCGGTAGAGATCGCCGCCGGTGCGCTCGATGCCATTCCGCAGCTGAGCGTTCTGGGCGAGGTCACGGGCTTCCGTGGCCCCAATGCCCGAAGCGGCCACTGCTACTTCCAGATTAAGGACGACTCGGCCGCCGTTGACTGCATCATCTGGAAGGGCGCCTATCTCAAGCGCACGTTCGATCTGCGCGACGGCATGCAGGTGAGCTTTAAGGGCAACTTCAATCTCTATAAGGCCACGGGCCGCATGAGCTTTGTCGCTCGCTCGTTTTCGCTGGCGGGGGAGGGCCTGCTGCGTCAACAAGTGGCGCAACTGGCCGAAAAGCTACGCCGTGAGGGCCTGATGGACGAAGCACGCAAGCGCCGCATTCCGGTGTTTTGCTCGCGTGTGGCGGTCGTCACCTCGTTTTCGGGTGCCGTAATCGACGACGTCAAGCGCACATTGCGCCGTCGCAACCCGCTCGTCGAGCTTGTCTGCGTGGGCGCAAAGGTCCAGGGCGAGGGTGCGCCGGCAGAGCTTATTGAAGGCTTGCGCCGCGCCGCTGCCATTACGCCGGCGCCCGATTGCATTTTGCTCGTGCGTGGCGGCGGTTCCTTCGAGGACCTCATGACCTTTAACGACGAGGAGCTTGCCCGTGCGGTGGCAGCCTGTCCCGTGCCTGTGGTGACGGGCATTGGGCATGAGCCCGATACCTCGATCTGCGACATGGTGAGCGACCGTCGCGCCTCCACGCCAACGGCAGCGGCGGAATCGGTGGCACCGGCTATGACGGAGTTGGCCGACGTGCTCGAGACGCGCCATCAGCGTCTGGGCGCCGCGATGGCTTCGATGATCGGGTCGAATCAGGTTGATCTGGAAATGCTCAACCAGCGCGGTCGTCGTGCTTGGGACACCTATACGGCTCGTCTGGGCGATGCGCTCGATGCCGCCGCGTGCCGCCCGTGCCTCAACGATCCAACGTTTATGGTCGAGCGTCGCGAGTCTGAGCTTGCCTTGACGGCCGATCGTCTGTCCGGCGCCATAACGCGTTCGGTCGGGGCCTTCCGTTCCAACTTCGAGCGTCTGCCCGAGCGCTTGATCGCAAGCACCTCGGGGCTCGATGGCAAGCGCCATGCGCTCACGCTTGCGAGTTCCCGCCTGGAGCATCAGGGGCGCACGATGCTCAACAAGCCCGCGTCCGACCTGGGCCGTGCGGCAGCCTCGCTCGATGCCCTGTCGCCGCTCAAGGTGCTTGCCCGTGGTTATTCCATCGCGTACAGCGATGATGGGGTGGCCACGAGCGCCAAGACCTTTAAGCCCGGCGACGCCATCCGCGTGCGCATGGCAGACGGCAACGTTGCGGCAACGGTCAATACGGTCGAATAGGCCGCGTTTCACAGCGATAAACCTTTAGGAAAGGAAACAGATATGGCAGAGAAGACCCCGGTCGAGCAGCTTACGTACAAGCAGGCTTCGCAGGAGTTGGAGCTCATCATTCGCAGCTTGGAGTCGGGCGATATGGAGCTCGAGGAGTCGCTTGAGAGCTATACCCGCGGCGTCGAGCTCCTCAAGAGCCTGCGTACCCGCTTGTCCGATGCCGAGCAGAAGGTCTCGGTGCTCCTGAAGGACGTCGACGGCAACGACGTGCTCGCCGACGGCGAAGCCGCCAACACCGACGACAACCTCTCGTTCTAACCATCCCGACCAAATATAATTACCTTGGTCTGTGAGAAAGGAACCAACCATGTGTGATTGCATCTTCTGCAAAATTGCCAACCACGAGATCCCCTCGACCGTCGTCTACGAGGATGACCAGGTCATCGCGTTCGACGACCTCAATCCCCAGGCGCCGGTCCACACGCTCGTGATCCCCAAGAAGCACTACAGTGACATCGCCGATAACGTGCCCGCCGAGACCATGGGCGCCATGGCCCACGCCATCCAGGAGGTCGCCAAGGCCAAGGGTCTGGAGGACGGTTTCCGCGTCATCTCCAACAAGGGCGTCAACGCCGGTCAGACCGTCATGCACTTCCACATGCACGTCCTCGGCGGCAAGAACCTGGGCGAGAACCTCATCTGAGGACGCACGGCCCGTCGCCTTGGCTGCCTTTGGAGTAACCTATGCAGTTTTCTCAACTCGAATACCTTCAAGCGGTAGCGAACTACGGCGGCGTGCGCAAAGCGGCTCGCGCCGTTCACGTGAGCCCACAGGCTGTCTCGTCGGCAATTAAGAAACTGGAGTCTGAGTATCAGATCGTTTTGCTCAATCGATCGGCGGGGGAGGCTGTTTTGTCTCCGGCGGGCAGAGAATTTGCGCGTCGTGCACGCGTGATCCTGGCACAAGTCGACGATCTCAAAAAGTACACCCAATCGGGGAACGGTGGCGTTTCGCCCGACGGCCACTTTCGTCTTTACGTCCCCTGTCTTCACGGGCGGGGGCGTCTTTTTTCCGAAAACTGGTACGACTCGTTTGAAAGCTCGCACCCTCAGATTCACCTTGATGTGTGGCATCAGCCAACGGCTACATGCTTTGAATCACTTGTGCTTGGCATTTCGGATGCGGCCATCTCATTTGAGGAACCAAGGGACAGTGTCCTTTCTTCGAAATACTTGGGTGAAAAGGAGCTCAAGGTTCTTTCGTGCCCAGCGGGTCATCAATCTGTGGGTGCTATGACCGTTCGTGAGTTACTGGGCGGCAGGTTAGCTGTTCCCATTAATTTGTCGCCCTGTCTCAATGCGATCAATCAATGCCCCGAAGCTCAGCTGGTTAATTTCCGCTTCCGCGACGTCGAATACGGAAACAGAGCGCAGGCTGAGTTTCTTCAAGCCGGGGGATTGATATTGGGTTTTTCTGGCTCTTCTCTCGCATCAGATGGGTCGGAAGTGAGCGAGTACTCTATTGAAGGTTCGCAT
The DNA here is from genome assembly GCF_040092305.1 of Collinsella sp. CLA-ER-H6. Lineage (NCBI taxonomy): Bacteria > Bacillati > Actinomycetota > Coriobacteriia > Coriobacteriales > Coriobacteriaceae > Collinsella > Collinsella sp. CLA-ER-H6. Next base: position 15,171 of record NZ_JBBNLS010000026.1, on the reverse strand, counting down.
GACGTAGCCTTGCCCATCTACTTTTGCTATCGACAAAATGCCTGGACCGATCGACACCAGACGGTATTTCTTCACCTATTGCGTCATCTTGCTTCGTGAGGCCATTTGGCCTCGTGTCGTCAAGTGAATGTTGACGCCTTGTAACACATGACTGACGGCTTTGCCCTCATGTTTTTCCAAGATTCCGATTTAGATTGTTGACTCTTGGAGGGCGGAGCATGAAAAACCGTACGGTTTTGCTTTATATGACGTTTGATTTTCTGTCGAACTTCAGCACCATTTTGTATTTTCTGACGGTTTACCTTGAATTCGTCGGATTCTCGATGGTGGCGATTTCTAGCATGATGATTGCATATCAAGTGAGCAAGTTCATCCTTGAAGTTCCCACTGGCTATATTGCCGATAGGTTTGGACGAAAGACAAGTGGTCTCGTTGGCGTCGTGGGGATGCTTGGATACTACGCCGCCCTGCTTCTCGTCCGTTCTCCTCTGCTTTTAATCGGCGCGTTTGCTCTCAAAGGTTTTGCCGCTGCATGTATGAGCGGGTCCATGGAAGCGATTTACATTGACAGCGTCTCTCTGGACCAGCTCGTAAGGCTTAATGTCGTTGAGCGATTTGTTTTCTATGCCTCTTATGCCCTCTCCGCTTGTGTGGGCGGTTTCATTTCGTCCGCTGGCGCGTATCTCATTGGTCTTTTGGCAGATATCATCGCAATGGTGTTGACGTTGGTTGTCGTTGTCTGCATTCCTGAGATGCGAAGAGGGGACACTACAGCGACACCTAAGCGTGGAATTAGCCCGAAGATGATCGGTGCCGCTATTGCGCGTAACGGCATTCTTCGTTCAGCGTTCATCATGGACTGCTCTCAGGCATTTGCTTTTGTCGCCCTGGAAGACTTTTTCTCACTGTTGCTTGCGGGTCGCGGAATGAATGCCGTCGCTTCGGGTGTGATCATTGCGGTCCAGCTTCTTGCCTCGGCCTCCATGGGGCTTATTGTGCCCAGTGTGATTGCTCATGTCGACAAGGGCCGTTTTGCGCGTATTTGCGGCATCGTGCGCCTTTCCCTGGCTGCTCTGTTTTTGATTCCCTTTACTCCGGTCTATTTGCTGCCCGTGTTCTATGTACTGCAGACGGTCGCGTACTCGTTATTTGCTCCAATTAAATACTCAGTTTTTCAAAATGCTGTCGATTCTTCGATGCGCTGTTCACTGATTTCGGTCCAAAGCCAGATGGTGGCGGTGGGTGCCATCCTTTTCTATCTGTTCAATGCTGCGTTGAGCAGCATCGCGGGCATTCGAGTCGTATTGCTTGTTGCGCTCGGGATTTCTTCCCTGGTGTATATCCCCGCGCTATTTCGTCTTACAAGTCAAAGGCCATGAGTATTTAGGTACCGATAACTTATATATCAACGCAATAAACCCGAGCGCGAGGGCGTTTGGGTTTATTATTGAAGCGTATGTAACCTGGCGGCGCCACACCGCCTGTTAGTAGGGAGACACATGAACGTTCTGGTCGTCAACGCGGGATCTTCGACCCTTAAGTATCAGGTCATCGATACCAAGTCCCACAAGGTGTCCGCAAAGGGCTCCTGCGAGCGCGTCTGCTTTACCGGCGGCACCTTCACCCACGCTGCCAACGGTTCCAAGAAGGTGACCGAGAACATCGAGTTCCCCGACCATAAGGTCGCCATCGAGGTCGTTCTGAAGGACCTCGAGGCCAACGGCGTCAAGATCGAGGGCATCGGCCACCGTATCGTTCAGGGCGGTTGGTACTTCGGCGATTCCTCTCTCGTCGACGAGGACGTTCTCGCCAAGATCCGCGAGGTCGCCCCGCTGGCGCCGCTGCACAACAACCCCGAGGCCAACGTTATCGAGTACTGCCTGGAGCAGTATCCCGATCTGCCCAACGTCACGGTCTACGACACCGCTTTCCACTTCAACATGCCCGAGGTCGCCAAGACCTACGCCCTTCCCAAGGATGTTTGCGACAAGCTGCACATCCGTAAGTACGGCGCCCACGGCACCAGCTACCGTTACATCTCCAAGAAGGTCGCCGAGATGACCAACGGCGAGGCTCGCAAGGTCGTCGTGTGCCATATCGGCTCCGGCGCTTCCCTGTGCGCCATCGAGGACGGTAAGTGCATGGACACCACCATGGGCCTCACCCCGCTCGACGGCGTCATGATGGGCACCCGCTGCGGCTCCATCGACCCGGCTACCGTGTGCTACCTGCAGCGCGAGGGTGGCTACACCTTCGACGAGGTCGACGAGATGATGAACAAGAAGTCCGGCCTTTTGGCTGTGACCGGCGGCAAGACCAACGACTGCCGCAACGTCGAGGAGCTCGCCGCTGCCGGCGACCCCGATGCTCAGCTCGCCTTCGACATGTTTGTCTACAAGATTGCCGCCAAGGCTGCCGAGATGGCTACTTCTATGTGCGGTATGGACACCCTGGTCTTTACTGCCGGCATCGGCGAGCACGCTCCGGCTGTCCGCGCTGGCGTGGCCGACCGTCTGGCCTTTATGGGCGTCAAGATGGATCATGCCCGCAACGCCCTGCGTGGCGACGGCGCTTGGTGCCTGTCCGCCAAGGATTCCAAGGTCAAGATTTTCGTCATCCCCACGGACGAGGAGTTCATGATCGCTTCCGACGTCGAGCGCATCGTCAACGGCAAGTAATTGCAAGAGGGGAGGGGCTGGACGACCGAGTGCCGTTCGGCCCTTCTTTTGTGCTCGTTGGGCGATATGCCTGATAGCTATTTATTAAGTTATGATAACTTCTTATTAACATGCGGCCGCCTTAAGGGGTCTGCGTCGACCGTATTGCACTGCAAAGGAGTCTCATGAACGTACTTGTTGTCAACGCCGGCAGCTCAAGCCTTAAATATCAGCTTTTGGATACCGATACCCGAGAGGTTTTCGCCAAGGGCAACTGCGAACGTATCGGTTCGGACATGGGCATCTTTGGCCACTCCGAGAACGGTGGCGCCAAGCAGACCGAGGAGGTCCCTTTCCCCGATCATCGCTCTGCTATCGCTCGCGTGCTCGAGGAGCTCGAGAAGACCGACTTTACGATTGATGGCATTGGGCATCGTATCGTTCAGGGCGGCTGGCACTTCGATGATTCCGCAGTTGTCGACGACGAGGTTATGGCCAAGATTCTTGAGGTGGCACCGCTTGCTCCGCTGCACAACTACGGCGAGGCCGCGGCGATTGAGTATTGCCGTGAGAAGTATCCGGAGCTGCCCAACGTGGCGGTCTTCGACACCTCGTTCCATATGACCATGCCCGAGGTTGCCTACACCTACGCGCTGCCCAAGGACGTTTGCGACAAGTACCACGTGCGCAAGTACGGCGCACACGGTACGAGCCACCGCTACGAGTGGATGATGGCCAAGGAGATCCTGGGCTCGCGCTGCCACCGTCTGCTTTCGTGCCATCTGGGCAACGGCGCTTCGCTCGCCGCCATCGAGGACGGCGTGTGCCGCGATACCACGATGGGCCTCACGCCGCTCGACGGCCTGATGATGGGTACCCGTTGCGGCTCCATCGACCCGGCTACCGTGTGCTACCTGCAGCGCGAGGGCGGCTACAGCTATCAGGAAGTCGATGACATGATGAACAAGCAGTCTGGTCTGCTTGCCATCTCGGGCATCTCCAACGACGCCCGCGACATCCGCACGCGCGCCTCCGAGGGCGACGAGCGCTGCCTGCTCGCCTTCGATATGTTCGCCTACAAGGCCATGCAGCAGGCCGGTTCCATGATCGCTTCCATGGCGGGCGTGGACACCATTACCTTTACCGCCGGCATCGGCGAGAACGACTGGTCGATCCGTAAGGCCTTCTGCGACTGCTTTGAGTGGCTGGGCGTACGCATCGACAACAACAAGAACCGCGAGGCCGTGGGCAACGGCCCGCAGGTCATCAGTGCCGCCGGTTCCGCCGTCACGGTCATGGTCATCCCCACCGACGAGGAATACATGATCGCCCACGACGTCGAGCGTCTGACCAAGAACAACTAACGCGCGCATTTGCAAGTAAACGAAAGGCCTCCAGAGCAACGGCTCCGGAGGCCTTTTTGCTAGCAGGCGGAAATTCCAGTCCCAAAGTGACCATCGCCGGCAACGCCTGCACTTCCAGCAACGGAACCCGACCATTCAGATCCTCAGCCCCAGCTCGTAGCCAAGCCGCCGTCCACCCCGGATTCCCTGATTGCTACGTGGCGGCAGGGACCCCACAGGGTAAAGCTCTGAAAATATTCCGCAGGACGCATGAAACCCCCGCCGCACGAAGTGCGCAGCGGGGGTTTCATGCATGTCCGAGGACGTTTTCAGAGCTTTACCCTGTGGGGTCCCGAGGGGATATGTCCGCTACTCAGCCATCTGAGCCTGGACGGCGGTGATGGCCACGACACCCACGATGTCGTCAGCAGAGCAGCCGCGCGACAGATCGTTGACCGGCTTGGCGATGCCCTGCAGGATGGGGCCGTAGGCGTCGGCGCCGGCGAAGCGCTGGACCAGCTTGTAGCCGATGTTGCCGGCCTCGAGGTCGGGGAACACGAGCACGTTGGCCTTGCCGGCAACGGAGGAGCCGGGAGCCTTGAGCTGGGCGACGGTGGGGACAATAGCGGCATCGAGCTGCAGGTCGCCGTCGATGGCGAGCTCGGGAGCCTTCTCCTTGCAGAACTTCACAGCCTCCTGGACCTTCTTGGCGACCTCGCCGCCAGCGGAGCCCATGGTGGAGTAGGAGAGCATGGCCACGTGCGGCTCAACGTTGCCCATGAAGGTGGACCAGGAGTGAGCGGAGGCGATGGCGATCTCGGAGAGCTCGTCGGAGGACGGGTTGATGTTGAGGCCGCAGTCGGCGAAGATCAGCGTGCCGTCAGTGCCGAACTGCGGGGTGTCGGTGCACATCACGAAGAAGGCCGAGACCAGCTTGGTGCCCGGGGCGGTCTTGAGGATCTGAAGCGCAGGGCGCAGAGTGTCGGCAGTGGAGTGGCAGGCGCCGGAGACCAGGCCGTCGGCATCGCCCATCTTGACCATCATGGTGCCAAAGTAGGTGGCGTCCATCACCTGGGCGCGAGCCTGCTCGATGGTAACGCCCTTCTTGGCGCGGAGCTCGGCAAACTTCTGCGCGTACTCCTCGTGCTTCTCGGCATTGCGCGGGTCGATGACGGTAGCGCCGGGAACGTTGATCTCGTCGGGGTTGCCCAGGATGACGATCTTTGCCAGGCCCTCCTCGATGATTTTGGTGGCCGCGACGATAGTGCGCGGATCCTCGCCCTCGGGCAGGACGATCGTCTTAAGGTCGGCCTTGGCGGCAGACTTCATACGGTTTAGGAAATCGCTCATGTTACTCCTTACAAGCGTTTCGCTAAGCTCCAGGCGCCCGGCTGTTCACGAATAAACCCGCTGCTAGCGGGTTTACCTTTCAATTATGTTCGCCGCGGTGCTTGAGCTTTCCTTGTGTGGCAAGCTCATTATAGGACGCATTAGCGCTATAATCGCTCTGATAAATATGTCTCGAAGAATGTTCGAGAAAAGCCCAGCTAACGAGCCCGTGGCTTTTGACAAGGAGTATCGATGCAGATTACCTCAGGCCTGCCTGAAGGCTTTAACGCCGGCGCGTACGACATGATTGTCGTCGGTGCTGGATATGCCGGTGCCGTTTGCGCCCGCCGTCTTGCCGAGACCATCGGCTATCGTGTTGCCGTTTTGGAGCGCCGTAGCCACATTGCGGGCAATGCCTATGACTGCACTGACGAGGCCGGAATCCTGATCCACGAGTACGGTCCGCATATCTATCACACCTTTAACGAGCGCGTTCACAATTTCCTGTCGCGCTTTACCAAGTGGACGGATTATCAGCACAAGGTGCTCGCCAACATCAACGGTACCCTTATGCCCGTGCCCTTCAACCATGCGAGTCTCAAGCTCGCCTTTGGTGACGAGCGCGGCGAGGAGCTGTATCAGAAGCTCGTGGAGACCTTTGGCAAGGATGTCAAGGTGCCCATTATGGAGCTGCGTAAGAAGAACGACCCCGACTTGGCCGAGGTCGCCGATTACGTCTACGAGAACGTCTTTTTGCATTACACCATGAAGCAGTGGGGCCAGACGCCCGATCAGATCGACCCCTCGATCACCGGCCGCGTTCCCGTCTTTGTGGGCGATGATGACCGCTACTTCCCGCAAGCTCCCTTCCAGGGCATGCCGCAGGAGGGCTACACGGCGCTCTTTGAGCACATGCTCGACCACGACCTGATCGACGTGTTCTGCGACGTGGACGCCCGCGATCTCTTTGAGATCGACGAGACCACCGTCAAGATCGACGACAAGGTCTATGGTGGCGAGATCGTCTACACCGGTCCACTCGACGAGCTGTTCAACCTCGATCTGGGCGCGCTACCGTACCGCACGCTCGACATGAAGTTCGAGACGCTCGATATGGACCAGTTCCAGCCCGTGGGCACCGTCAACTACACCACGAGCGAGGACTACACGCGCATCACCGAGTTCAAGAACATGACCGGTCAGATCCTGCCCGGCAAGACCACCATCATGAAGGAGTACTCCAAGGCCTATACGCCCGGCTCGGGCGAGACGCCGTACTACGCCATTCTTGAGCCCGAGAACCGTGAGCTCTATGAGCGCTATCTTGAGCGCGTCCAGAACCTGACGAACTTCCACCCGGTGGGTCGTCTGGCCGAGTATCGTTACTACGATATGGACGCCGTGACCAATTCCGCCCTCGATCTTTCGGATGAGATTATCGCCTGCCATGCATAAAGTCATAACATTCGGTATTCCCTCGTATAACGCCGCCAAGGACATGGACCATTGCATCACCTCCATCTTGGAGGGGAGCAATTACGCCACCGATATCGAGATTATCGTGGTGGACGACGGCTCCAAGGACGAGACGGCCGATAAGGCCGATGAGTGGGAGGCACGTTATCCCGGTATCATTCGCGCGGTACACCAGGAGAACGGTGGCCACGGTATTGCCGTCCTTTCGGGTCTGCGCGAAGCACAGGGCACCTACTACAAGGTTGTCGACTCGGATGACTGGCTCGACGCTGCGGCTCTTTCGACCATGCTGTCGATTCTGCGTGGCTTTGAAGAGCGCGATCAGCGCGCTGACCTGTTTATCTCGAACTACGTGTACGAGAAGGTTTACGAGGGCACGCATACCGCTATTGGCTACAAATTTGCCCTGCCGCGCAAGAAGATCTTTTCCTGGGATCAGATCGGTCATTTCCGCCTGGACCAGAACCTACTCATGCACAGCCTGTGCTATCGCACGGATGTGCTGCGCGAGTCCAACCTTCCCATGCCGCCGCACACGTTCTATGTGGACAACATCTACGCCTACGTGCCGCTGCCGCGTTGCAAGACCATGTACTACGCCGACATCGACCTCTACCGCTACTTTATCGGTCGCGAGGGCCAGAGCGTCAACGAGGCAACGATGGTCAAGCGTCTGGACCAGCAGTTCCGTGTTACGCGTATCATGATGGAGTCGTACCACTTGTACAGCGATGTTGGGTCGTCGCGCCTGCGTTCGTACATGATGGGCTACTTCACCATGATGATGGCGATCTGCTCGGTGCTTACCAAGCTTTCCGAGGAAGATTGCGCCGACGAGCGCCTAAAGACGCTGTGGAATGATTTGAAGGCCTACGACGAGCGCATGTATCGTCGTGCCCGCTACGGCGTGGTCGGGTTCTTCACCAATCTGCGCGGTCGTGCCGGTGACAAAACCACACTCGGCCTATACCGTCTTGCCTCAAAGATCTTCAAATTCAACTAGCTGCTGAGTATTCGTTGCTGATAGGTTGACTGGGCCCCTTGGCCTTTAGTTTGCTACTGCGAACAGTCCTGCTCGCACGGAAAGCACATTTAGTGCTTTCCGGCTCGTGCGGAACTTGTATCAAACTAAAGGCCAAGGGGCCTCTGCAATAAGAATCGATTGTCAGGCTGCCTGAATTTGAAGATCTTAGACGCGCGGTACACAGGGGCCTGGGCTGAAAAAATATTAGTTGGTAGTCGGTCGGAGGCGGGCGGGCATTACGTTTGTCGCGAGTTCCGCATGCAAAGAAGGCCACTTAATGTGGCCTTCGTCTTGCATAGGACTGTAGAGCAGCAAACGTAACGCCCGCCCGTCTCCGACCGACGGTCGAGTGGACTACTTCGCGGCGCCGGGGATGCTGTGGGAGGTTTTGGCGGTTTTGGCTCCGTTTACGATGGCAGTTTCCAGGGCCCTTACTGCGAGCATGCCCAGCAGGTCTAGGGGAACGGCGGCGCTTGCCTGGGCGCCCAGTTTGCCGCTGGCGAGGGTGTAGATGGTGTCGCCGTCGTTGGTGGTGTGCGTGGGACGGATGGCGTGTGCGTAGGCGTCTGCGGCCATCTGGGAGACCTTGGTGGCTTGTGCCTTAGTGAGTTCCACGTTGGTGATGATGCAGCTGATGGTGGTGTTGGTGCGGTCGAGCGGCATCTGCATGGATCCGGCGGCGGCAAAGGCTGCGAGTTCCATGTCGACGATCTGGTCGCTATCGGCTGCGGCGCGCATGCCGGCGACCCACTCGCCGGTGAAGGGGTCGACAACGTTGCCGCAGGCGTTGACCGAGACCACGGCGCCCACCTTGATGGGGCCGAGTGCCACGGCGGCAGCTCCAAGGCCGGCCTTCATGCAGGTGGCAGGCCCCATGAGCTTACCCACGGTAGCGCCCGTGCCGGCGCCTACGTTGCCCTGTTCGAGCTTGGTGGGGGTGTGGTCGAGTGCTTCGCGCACGGCGGCGATGCCGGCCTCAATGTCGGGGCGCACGGTGGGGTTACCAAAGGCGAGGTCGAAGATACAGCTGGAGCACACGATAGGCACCTGCGTGGGGCCGACGGGAAGGCCGATGCCGCGGCTCTCAAGCTCGCGAGCGACGCCGCTTGCAGCCTCGAGGCCAAAGGCCGATCCACCCGAAAGGCAGACGGCGTGGACCTTGTCGACGGTGTTCTCGGGTCGCAGCAGGTCGGTTTCGCGCGATGCTGGAGCACCGCCGCGAACGTCAACGCCGCCGGTGGCGCCCTCGGGTGCCACGATTACGGTGCAACCGGTGCCGGCCTCCTCGTCCGTATAGTTGCCATAGCAAAAGCCATCGACATCGCAGACGTCAATGGCCTCGAGCAGTGTATCCATGTTTAACTCCTATCGGTTTTCCGCCGCGCCTTGTGCCCGGTCGGGATCCGTACGGTACGCCAAAATTGTAGGCGCCGGGGGATACCCAGCGCCAGATGCAATTACGAGAGTTTTTGAATGGTACGTGCGACGCGGGCGATGGGTAGGCCCACCACGTTATAGAAGTCGCCCGAAATATCGTGCACGAGCATGCGGCCGCCTGTGCCCTGGATGCCGTAGGCGCCTGCCTTATCCATGGGCTCACCAGAGGTGACGTAGTGCTCGATCTGCCCGTCGGTAAGCTCATAGAACGTCACGTCGGTCACATCGACAAACGACAGGATCTCGGCGGCATGCGGGGCGGCCGTATCGCCTGCCTTAACGATGCAGACGCCGGTTGCGACCTGGTGCGTGCGGCCCGAAAGCTCACGGAGCATGGTGCGCGCCTCGTCCTCGGTTGCCGGCTTGCCCAAAATCTTGCCGTCAAAGGTGACGATGGTGTCGGCCGCGACCGTCAGCTCATTGGGCTCGGCATACTCGGCAGCAACGGCAGCCGCCTTGGCGCGTGCCAAGCGCTCGACAAGCGTGAGCGGGGCCTCGCCGTCGAAGGGAGTCTCGTCGATATCTGCGGGAATCACGCGAATGTCATACCCTGCCTCGCGCATCAACTCGATGCGGCGCGGTGATTGCGAAGCCAAAATCATAGTTGGATGCCCTCGGCGACCTTCTCGACAGCCTTGTCGCCGGCGAGCGTGCGCAGCAGTTCAAGCGCAAGGGGGAGCGATTGGGCCATGCCGCTGGCAGTGATGATGTTGCCGTCTTGCGTGACCTTCTCGCCGGTATAGGCGCCTTCGGGGAAGCTTTTCTCAAAGCCAGGGAAGCACGTGGCATGGCGCCCCTCGAGCAGGTCGAGCTCGCCCAGGATAAACGGGGCGGCGCAGATGGCGGCGACGTGCTTGGTTGCGGCGAACTCGCAGACCACGTCGCAGACGCGCTGATCTGCGCGCAGGTTGGTGGCACCGGGCAGGCCGCCGGGCAGCACGACGCAGTCGTACTCGTCAAAGTTGATCTCATCAAAGAGCGCATCGCAGGTCACGGGAATCTGCAGCGAGCTTACGACCTCGCGCGTGGGCATGATCGAGACGAGCGTGGCACGCACGCCGCCGCGACGCATGACATCGACCATGGTCAAGCATTCAATAGTTTCAAAGCCATCGGCGGCGAGAACGGCAACGCTGGGCATGAGGGTTCCTTTCATAGGCGGCATACAATTAGCCGTCTTATACCCCGAAGACCTCCGCTTGCCACGCTCGATTTCCCAATGATTTTCTGAGCAATGATTAAGCGGCTAGTTGCGCCTAAGGTGGACGACGGTCTCGCAGTGGAAGGTTTGTGGGAACAGGTCGACTGGCGTGATCTTTACGGGGGAGAAGGTGCCTTCTTCGACAAAGCGTTTGAGATCGCGCGCCAGGGTGGCCGGGTCGCAGCTCACGTAGGCGACATCGCGGGCACTCGTGCTGGCGATAAGGCCGATCGCCTCGGGGGCGAGGCCTGCGCGCGGCGGGTCGACCACCAAGACGTCGGCATCCTGGTCGGGGAACTCGCGCACCGCGTCTCCGCCAATGACGTCGACGTTATCAAGCTTGTTGATTTCCAGGTTACGGCGTAGATCGCGCACGGCGGGGCCGTAGGCCTCGACGGCAGCGACAAAGTCGCTGCGGCGGGCGAGCGGCAGGGTAAAGGTGCCGGCACCGCAGTACAGGTCCACGGCAAGCTCGTCTTCCTGCGGGTCGAGCGCTTCCATGACAAGCTCGATCAAAATCTCGGCACCCTTGGTGTTGACCTGGAAGAACGACGGGGCAGACAAGCGCATCTGATCCTCGGCGATATTCTCGGTCCATGAGCCCTCTCCGGCGAGCATTTCGACCTTGGAGACACGGCGGGCCTTCTTTTCGCCCTTGCTCATCACGCGTACGATGCTCGTAGGATGAGCGGCGTCCGCCAGCACGCGGGAGACCTGCGAGCGCGGAAAAGAGCCTGTGGGCGTCCAGAGTGCGACCTCGAGTGCCTTGGTGCGGCGCGATGCGCGAATGCCCACGCGTTCGAGCCCCAAGTCATGGCTGCCGCTTAGATAGTTGAGTGCGCCGACGACCGATTTGAGTGCCTTCGGGAAGCGCTTATCGAACAGCGGACACATATCGACGGTCACGATTTTGCTGGGGTCGACACCGTGCATGCCAAGACGCACGCGGCCGTTTACAACGGTCGGCTCGAGTTCGATTTTATTGCGGTAGCCCCAATCATCCTTGGTGTGGCGGATGGGTTGCACCAGTTCATCGACTTGATCGGGGCTGAACTTGCCGATACGCTCGAGCGTGGAGCGCAGATTTTGCTCCTTGGCGGCGAGCTGTGCCGTGCGTGAGAGATTGCCCCACGAGCAGCCGCCGCAGATGCCCACGAAGGGGCAGGGAGGCTGAATGCGATCGGGGCTTGGCTCCAGAATCTCGGTGGTGCGGGCACGCATGAACGACTTGCCGTCCTGTACGACCTCGGCCTCGACGGTGTCGCCTGCCACGGCGCCCTGCACAAAGACGGCCTTGCCGTTGTCGGCGTGCGCCAGCCCGTCGGCGCCGTAGGTCATCGATTCTATAGTGAGCTTCATATTCCTGCCTGTCATTCGCGTTGTTGTTCGCACCATGGTAGCAGGGAAAAGCGCCCCGCATCCGAGGCTTTCCTCAAATGCGGGGCGCTTCTACAAACTGCTTCTACAAACGACTATTTCGTCTTGCCGGTAATGAGCGTCTTAAGACCCAGGCCGATCAGACCCAGGCCCATGCGCACGCGACCGGGGCGATGGCGCTCGATGGCCTTGGTCTTGCCGGTGGGCTTATCGCGACGGGCGCTCGTCTCGGGTGCGGGCTTGGTGACCTGCGGCTCGGGCTGAGGTGCAGGTGCGGGCTCGGGCTCAATGACGGTCGCCTGGACCTCTTGGACCTTGGGTGCTACTGGCTGCGGCTCAGGAACAGGGGCGGGCTTTGCCTCGGCGGCGGGCTCCGGAGTCGCGGTAGCGGGCTCGGGCGCTTTCTCCACGGCGGGCTCTGCGGCAGCCTCGGGCTTATTCACCGGGGGAGCTGCAACCGCTTCCGTTTTGGCAGCTGCCCCGTGTTCAACCTCGGCCTGAATGGCCTCCTCGGCCACACGTTCCTTCTCCTGCGCACGCTGCTGCGCGGCGGCCTCGGCGTTGCGATAGGCACGCTCCAGTAGAGCTTCCTGCGAGTTGAAGGGTTTCTCACCCACTGCACGCTCCACGGGGACCCAGGTGCCGTCGCTCGTGAGGCTGCGGGCCTTCACGTTGTCGCGCAGCTGCATGCCCATGTACTCGTGCACTAGGGCGCGGCAGGTGGGGTCGAGCACGGGGAAGGCGATCTCCACGCGGTGCTCGGTGTTGCGCGTCATCATGTCTGCCGAGCTCAGGTAAATCATGTCCGAGTCCACGCCGAAAGCATAGACGCGCGCGTGCTCCAAAAAGCGTCCGACGATGGAGCGGACATGCACGTTCTCGGTCTTGCCCGGAATACCGGGCTTGAGGCACGAGATGCCGCGGATGATCATGTCTACGCGCACGCCGGCACACGATGCCTCGGCGATCTTGTCGATAACCTCGCGGTCGGTCAGCGAGTTGAGCTTAAAGAACACGCGGGCGGGCTCGCCGGCAAGGGCGCGCTGAATCTCGCGGTCAAGCCCGCGCATGATGAGCGGTTTCAGTCCGACGGGCGCCACACCCAGGAAGCGGTAATCGCCGCGCAGATTGCCCAGCGACAGGTTGCGGAAGAACAGGTTGGCGTCCTCGCCGATGCCGGGGTGGGCGGTCATGAGCATAAAGTCGCTGTAGAGTTTGGCCGTCTTCTCGTTAAAGTTGCCGGTGCCCAAAAGCGTCAGGCGGGTGAGCGCCATGCCCTCGCGATAGGTGAGCTGGCAGATCTTTGAGTGGCATTTAAAGCCCTCGGAGCCGTAGATGACGGTGCAGCCCGCTTCTTCCAGACGCTCGGCCCACTCGATGTTGTTCTGCTCGTCAAAGCGCGCGCGGAGCTCCATGAGCACCGTGACCTCTTTGCCGTTCTCGGCAGCATCGATCAACGACTCGCACAGACGGCTCTGCTTTGCCACGCGGTAGAGCGTGATGCGCAGCGAGATGCACTCGGGGTCGTAGGCGGCCTCGTGCACCAGATCCAGGAAGGGGTTCATGGCCTCGTAGGGATAAAAGAGCAGCTTGTCGCCCTGCAGTACCTGTTCGCGGATGGAGTGGGTCATATCGATGGTGGGGTTGGGCTGCGGCTTAAACGGCGTAAAGAGCAGCTCGTTGCGCAGGTGCTCGGGAATCTTGCCCTCAATGCCAAAGACGTAGCCCAGGTCGAGCGGGATATCGCAGGTAAAGACCGAGCGACGCGAGAGCTCGAGCGCCTTGCGGATGGTCTTGAGCGTTGCCTTCTCGAGCGACCCCGAGACCGCGAGCACTACCGGCTGCAGACGCAGGCGCTTCTTGAGGATGCGCTTCATGTGCTGGCGGTAGTCCTCTTCCTCTTCGACGCCCTCGCCGTCCGGATCGATGTCGGCGTTGCGGGTGACGCGGATCAGCGCACGATCCAGCGGCTTATAGGAGCCAAAGCAGCTGTCCAAGCAGGCGAGGATGACGTCCTCGAGCAAGATGTAGGAGTAGGTGCCGGTGGGCGAGGGGATCTCGACCACGCGGTTCATCGAGGCGGGAATCTCGATAAGGCCCAGCAGGCTCTCCTCGTCGGTGGCGCCGTCCAGACCACAGGCCAGATAGAGCGCGCCATTGCGTAGGTTGGGGAAGGGGTGGCGAGGATCGATGACCAGCGGCGAGATGACCGGCGACACGTAGGCCTGGAAGTAGCGGGTTACAAAGGTGCGCTCCTCGGGCGTAAGCGAATCGATGCGGGCGCGGTGAACGCCCAAGGTGTCGAGCTTGCCCTCGATGCTCTTAAAGATGGACTCCCAACGGGTAAGGAGCCCGGGCATTTCGGCCATGACAGCATCGACCTGTTCGGAGGCGGTCATATTGCTCTTGTTGTCGACAGGTTGCTTTTTGAGCTCTGCCAGATCGGACAGGCCGCCCACGCGCACCATGAGAAACTCGTCGAGGTTAGACTCGAAAATCGACACGAACTTTAGACGCTCGAACAGCGGAACGGTCTCATCGAAGGCTTCGTCAAGCACACGGTTGTCAAAGCGTAGCCAGCTGAGCTCTCGGTTCTGCGTGTACGAGAAGTCGCGAGGCGGTTTGCGCAGCTTTGCGGCGGCTTGCTTTTTTTCGATTTTGCTCGGCATATGCATCTGTCCGTTCAGTCCCCGCAGGGGACGGTAGCCTAACCCTATTCACTATTGTCTCAATTTAGTCGACTTGTGGCACGGACGTATTGTGCGAACGGTATCTTTACCTACTTCTTACGCTGACAAGTCATAGGACTGACGCCCTGCTCGTCTGCAAGCGGTCTATATCCTCACTCAACTGGTACGTAAGTGTGAATAAGAATGATGGATAGCTGAATATCATTGAATGCAGGCGGAAACGTAAACAAACATCATTTATATACATAAAACCGATTTAGCTATGCAATTCTGAATCAAAAGTTTAGAGATGCAATTGCAAATAGTTTTTAGGAAAAAAGAGCGTTTACCTTAGAAAAGTTACTTTAGAACGCCGAAGTACATTATGGGGGAATCTCATGCGATATACCGTTCATCGCACTTTGTTGACCGTTCGGGGGCGAGGTGGAATTGCGGGTGGAATTTGGATATAACTAGAGCTGTCAGCAAGCAGCGTCCGCTATGGAAGGGCGCTGAGAGATTCGGCCGAAAGGCCCGAAAGAAAGGTAGGAGGCCATGACGAAAGGTCTGCACGTGCCTTCCGAGATCGGCAAGCTCAGGAAGGTCTGCCTGCACCGTCCCGGCGACGAGCTCCTCAACCTGCCGCCCGACGAGCTCG
>NZ_JBBNLS010000025.1:0-24437 GCF_040092305.1 Collinsella sp. CLA-ER-H6 | reverse complement strand
CTCCTGGTACTGGTTCGCTGACGGTATCGCCTCGACTGGCTGGCTTTACACCGGCGGCTCCTGGTACTGGCTCGACCCCGACGCGGGCGGTGTAATGGCCACCGGCCTTCACGAGTGCAACGGCTCCGCGTACTGGTTCAATGACTCCGGCGCGATGGCGACCGGATGGGTCCTCGACGGCGGCACCTGGTACTACGCGACGGGCTCCGGCGCGCTGGCCTCCGGCTGGCTCAGCCTAAACGGTGCGTGGTACTGGCTCGACCCCGCGACGCACGCCATGGCAACGGGCTTTCAAACTATTGGATCATGTGAATACATATTTAATATTTCCGGCAAGATGATGGCTAATTGCTGGTCAAACGGTGATGGGTCCTGTATGTATCATTCTTCATCCAGCGGTGCAATTGACCTTAAGGGCATCATGACCGATTCGGGAATCCAGCTGATTGACGATGGCGGGAATGTTAGAACGGGCTGGATTGAGAGTCAGGGTTCTCGATATTATTGTTCTGCTGATGGGGTAATTCTGACTGGATGGCAGCAAATAGCTGGGTCTTGGTATTACTTTAACTCGGATGGTCGAATGGCGACCGGCTGGCTTAACGATGGCGGTAACTGGTACTGGCTAGATTCCGCTTCTGGCATAATGAAAACGGGATGGCTTTCCCGTGGGGGCACATGGTATTACCTTGATGCCGCACGTGGGGGAGTAATGTTGAGCAACGGTTGGTATTGGATCGGCTCTACTGACTACAAGTTCAGTTCATCCGGCGCAATGGTTGGCGCTTGGGTCGATGTCCCGTGCTATTCGCAGTACCCGGAACTTCCTACTGGCTGTGAGTCGGTTGCCCTTACAAACTTGCTTAACTACTATGGTTTCGGTTTAGGTAAGACGATTATTGCGGATTACTATTTGCCCAAGGGAAGCAATGGCAATTTTGTTACCGCTTTTGATGGCAATCCAAGGCGTAGCAGCGGGGGTCTCATGGGATGCGTCGCACCTGCGATTACTATTGCTGGTAATAACTTTCTGCGTGCTGCTGGAAGTGGCAAGCAGGCAAAAGACGTCTCTTTCTCGTCAATTTCTTCC
The DNA here is from genome assembly GCF_040092305.1 of Collinsella sp. CLA-ER-H6. Lineage (NCBI taxonomy): Bacteria > Bacillati > Actinomycetota > Coriobacteriia > Coriobacteriales > Coriobacteriaceae > Collinsella > Collinsella sp. CLA-ER-H6. The sequence continues at coordinate 23,347 of NZ_JBBNLS010000025.1, read as the reverse complement.
ATTAAGAACAGGCTGACCTGTGGTCAACCTGTTGAGATGTGGAATACCGAATGGGGAAGTTGGCCAGGAGGCCGTTATGCTGCGCGTTGGTATAACGGGCATTCCTATGGTCTGTGGGGCGGTAATCATGCCGTAGTCCTTAAAGGCTATGATGACGAGCAGGGAATTGTCTATCTTTCGGATTCGATTAACGGCAATGTTACGCGAAATGCCCAAGTGTTCTTCGGCACGTGGCAACAGATGGATAGCCAGGCCGTGGTAATTGAATAGCCATGATGCTAAAAGGGGAGAGCTCGACGAGCTCTCCCCTTTTGCTACATTGTTAATCTAGCTACGCCGTCTTCTTACGTCCAAATAGTTCGTCCCAGTTACTGGCTGCCAAAACTGTTCCGCATACAATTACAACGCAGCAGATTACGGATGCCATGTCGGGAATTGTTCCAAGCAAGATCAGGCCAAAGACCACTGACCATGCCGAATAGGAGATATTCAGAGCCATCGCACGCGCTGCTCCGATTGCCGCAATGCCCTTGTAATAGAACAGATAGGATGCAGTTCCTGCGAGTCCGGCGAGTGCAATAATCAATGTGGGCATGCTTGGGATAGCGCCCAACGTGAAATGCCATGCTCCGAAGAGGGGGAGTACGAGCGCTCCATAAACAAGCGCACTTGTAGTTTCGCGGATTTGCAAAGCTGTTTCGTCATCAACGGCATCATCTTTCATTCCCCATGCGCACAGCACCGCTTCGGATCCCCATCCAATAACGGCAAGCACCGCGCCGAGTAAGCCGAGGGGGGCATTTGCAATCTCGCTCGATCCGGCCGATAGATAGCCCATCGTCATTACACCGCAAAGAGCAACGAGAAGGGAAAGAATCTGGCCTTTGCCCATTTTCTCCTTCAGCAGTACGAAGGAAAGGAATGCTCCGACTGCGGGATAGAAGGCGGAGATGATTGCCGTGTAGGCAGCTCCGATGTTATTAATTGCCAATACGTAGCCGGTCATCCCGATAGGCCCACCGAGTAGGGCGCCGGCGATGACGACCTTGCCCGAACGAGTTTTAAGTGCAGCGAGCGTGTCTTTTAGTCTGCCTCGGACTCCCATGTAGCCAAAGAGCCAAATTGCACAGAAGGCATCATGGAGAAAGGATCCCGCAATGGAGGCGCATGCAAGCGCTTCCGCCGATCCAATATAGGGCGCAAGCGCCAAGCCGATTCCAAGAATTACTGTATCAAGGCCCCAAAGAAGACCGCTAAAAAAGCCGAATTGCATCGTTACTCACCTTTCCGATAGATCTCCAGTGCCTTTTTGAGGTATTTGGCACCGTAATTGAAGTAGATATAGAGCCATTCGCCCACGAAGTCGCCTTCGGCTTCTTTCAGAAGAGACCAGAGGTACCAGCACCATCCTGCAAGGGCAATGTGCGCATAGTTATGCGCAATTTCGTTGTTTGTTGCCTTGCGCCCAAAATATGCATCAAGCGCGCGGTCGACTTCATCTTCGGAAAGCTCACAGCAGAGACTGCACGTTCCAAAATCGTTCGCGTAATCGCTCATGCCAGCATATTCCCAGTCAATGAGATAGTACTTGTCGTTTTCATCGATAAGGAAATTGAGGTAAAAGAAGTCATTGTGACAAAGGCATTTTGGCGCATTGTCGGCCTGAACAAAGTGCTCCAATTCATCGATTTCGGCGGCCATTTCCCTGTAGCCTGGAATGTCGATGGGACCTTTTTCCAGAAGAAGTGATTCGTAGCGCTTCGCTTCGAGGTAGAAGTCAAATTCGGTTTCGACATTTGCACCGCTCTCGTGAAGCGAACGACACATCTGCATCATTCGATTCATTTGGGCAGCATCATGCGGATCAGGCTGCTTTGCGTTGGGTACAAACTTCGAAATTTTCCAACCGCGCTTTGGGTCCTCATGAATGAACGTATCGTCAAGGCCGAGTTCCTTGGCCTTTTTAAGTGCGGCTACTTCTCCATTTCTGTTAATAAGCAGTTCGGTTCCGACTCCCGGATGGCGGTAAACGTACTCTCCATCATTGGTTCTAAAGTGGCACGATAGATTCGTAAGGCCTTGTTTAAGGGGATAAACGTCGTGAATCTCTGATTTGGAACAGCCGAGCACTTGCTCGATGTTATCGAAAATGTCGGAGTCAACGTTTTCGATAAAATGCGGATCAAAGACACGCAGCTCATCAAGAGAATCGAATTCGTTAATCTCGCCCTCAGGATACTTTTTGATCACCATATCGAGCTCCTTGATGTGCTCGATATATAGATCTTCCCAAAGCTTGTCCGTTGTTTCCGGCTTGTTATATTCCGTTTCAAGAATCTGCTTAAACGCAAGCGAGAAGGCTTTATCAAAGTAGACATGCCCGAGCATGTACCATGCATCGGAGCCGCCAATCGTAACGTTGGTGATTCTATCCATTGCTCCCGTTTGAATGCACCATTCTTTGGTGGCGCCTTCAGCATATTGAGCAGAATAAAATGCTTTCCAAACATATGCCTCAAACGGATTGTTTAGAAGGTAATCATCGCTTGAACAAATATAGGTGTTTCCAAGCCGCTCTTTTACGCACATAAGCGATGCGTGGTTATTTTTGGATGCATATTCGTTGTTGACGACAATCGAGACGCCGAACTTGCTTTCGAGATAGAAGAAATATTCTTTTTTATAGCCGACAACGACGGTGATATTGCTGATACCTGCGTCTTGCAGCTGCCTAATCTGACGTTCGATGAGAATCTCACCACGTACCTTTAAAAGGCCTTTGGGCTTTTCATACGAAATGGGAGCAAAGCGGCTCGAAAGCCCCGCAGCCAATATCACTGCGTTTTCAACCTTATAGGGGTGAAGTGCTTCGTAACCGCTGTCGGTTAGGCTGTCCGATTCGAGAAGGCCCTCATTCGTAAGCTCTTTATTTGCTGCGTTTACCGATCCAAGTGAGAGGCCAGTGCGCTCGGCAACTTCTCGCTGGCTGGCATATGGGTTCTTTAGGTATTCGTACAGAACTGTAAAGTTACGCTTGGTCAGTTCCACTGCAGGCCTCCAATTAAGATGTTCATTGCTTAGGGAAAGAATAGAATGATTGAACGTTATGTTCAATTTAATATATTAATCTACATAGACTGAACAGACAGTAACGAAAATCAATCCTGGAATGTGGATTAAAATAAATAAATGAGATATCTGGGAGGGTCGCTTATGTATCGATTCGAAAAGAAGGCCACGCTTGTTTGTGCTGCTGCGTCATTAATTACTGCTTGCTGCTTGCCCCTGAGTGCGAATGTCGCGTTTGCACAGGATTCCGTTGAGGCTCAGAGTATTGAGTCAAAAGCGGATTTTTCTTCTGTGGTTTCCGATGATTTGCAACCTGATAATTCTTCCGTCATAAAAGATGGCTGGCAACGAGACGAGTCGTCTGGAGTTTGGTATTACGGAAAAAACGGTAAACACCAAACCGGCTGGCTGCAAAGCGGGGGCTATTGGTATTGGCTTGATCCTGCCAATGATGGTGCAATGCAGACAGGTTATTTCAATGTGACCGATGATGGCGGTTTGACTGCTTCGTTTTATGCGAATGACGGTAATGCCGCAACGCCTTTTGGCGCGCTATATCAGAACTGCTGGCTACGTAACACAGATGGAAATTGGTTTTATGCCAATGCTGGAGGCGATTTAGCTGCTGGTTGGTTTTATCAAGATGGCACATGGTATTACCTGGATCCTGTCACTCATATAATGCAGGTTGGTTTTGTCGACCTCGGGAGTGGGAAATACTATTTAGATGCCTCGGGCGCTATGAAAACCGGCTGGATTCTCGTTGACGGGAATTGGTACTGGGCTTATTCATCGGGTGCCCTTGCTTCGTCATGGCAGACGATAGGTGGGGCTCGCTATTGTTTTGACTCACAGACGTTTATCATGTTCAAGGGTCGCCAAAAGATTGATGGATGCACCTACATTTTTGGTGACTATGGCCTTGCAAATGGATGGTACAAGGATGGATCAGATTGGTATTACTGCTCCAACGGTATTGCGGCTACTGGCTGGAAACTCGTTAACGGCGCTTGGTATTATCTCGACCCAGCTTCCGACGGCAAAATGTTCGTTGGGTATTTAGACCTTGGTAACGCAGCATATTATTTGAACCCCAATGGAGCTATGGCTGTTGGCTGGGCTCAGTCCGAGAATGGCTGGTATCTAGCCTCTCAATCTGGTGCGCTTATTTCTGACTGGTATAAAGATGGCTCGAGCTGGTATTACTTGGACCCTGTTAGCCATCTCATGAGAACGGGTTTATTTGAGGTGGGCGGCAGCGATTGTTTTGCAAACCAGAGCGGTAGGCTTGTGGTTTCAAGTTGGGTTACCGTTAATGACGGCGTTCAAAGATACGCTGATGATAATGGATATCTTTGCAAGGATGTGATTCGCGAAAACGGCACTATCCTAAAAACCGCTGGAGCTGATGGCTGGCAGGTTGCGTCCGGCTGGGTTAATGTCGCAAACCTAAGGTTTTACGCTGAGCCCGGAACGGGTGCCATTCATCTTGGATGGTTACAGATTGACGGCGATTGGTATTGGCTTGATGCTGATTCTGGCGTAATGAAGACCGGATGGGTTTTTACTGGCGGAGCATGGTATTACCTAAACGCTGACGGAAAAATGGCAACTGGTTGGAAATGCCTGAATGGAACATGGTATTACCTTGAGTCCAATGGCAGCATGCATGCTGGCTGGCTTAAAGATTCGGGTAAGTGGTATTGGCTAGACGGTAGCGGCGCTATGGCAACGGGTGCAAGAACCATCGATGGCGTTCGTCGAGTTTTCTGGAGCGATGGTCAGTGCGACAAAGTTGGCTGGCAAAATCCATCCCAGTATCCTCAGGTCAGTTCTTGGACTGTTCAGCTGCCTAGCTATTGCACCGGATACTTTACCTATGTGACCCCTTCTCGCATTTCTGTCGAAGCAACGCGGGAAGATTGCGTGAACGCCTTTATCCAGCGCGCCTATGAGTATATCGGTACGCAATATATTGAGCCTTAGTCTACCGCTCCCGGTGGAGCTGTTGATTGCTCTGGTTTTGTCTTGCAGTGCCTTTATGCTACTGGCATGGATATGGGTGTTTACAACCCTTATAACCATCGCTGGGATCCAAGCCAAACCTACAATTCCATGAATTGGTATCGAAGCAATATCTTTATGCCCGTGAGCACGAGCTCGATTCAACGCGGCGATGTAATTTATTATCGCGGGCATATCGCAATTGCACTTGGCGGCGGTATGATGATCGACTCCTGGCCTCATCAGGGTGTCGGAATTCATCCTATTAGCGCAAGGGGAAATGTAATCGGCGCAGCTCGTCCGTTTATTTAATTGATTTGCTGCAAGACGATCGATATCGGTTTGGGGGCCTGAAATGAATGTCAGGATTGAACATCGAATTTGTTGGCGAGTAATTGGCTTGATGCTATTTTCCGCCTTGCTCTCAGTTTCCGTCCCCGCATTTTCTTGCACTGCCTATGCCGTGGAAGAGGGGGCGGATAACGGTGTCGTAGAGCGCGACTCGACAGGAGGGTCGGGAGCATTTGTCGGTGGCGGTTGCTCTCAAGACTCCAGTGATTGTGCCGGCAAAACAACGGAAGATTCGAGCCTACAGGTTGTCGAAAGCCAAGACCCGTCGACGACAGAAAAACTATCTGGATGGCAATGGAACGGTTTGTCCTGGTACTACTATCTAGACGGCTGTCGTTTGACCGGAATGCAGAATATTGACGACTCGTTGTACTACTTGGACCCCGCTCGTGACGGCGCAATGAGCTGCGGCTGGATTTTTACTGAAAATAAGTGGTATTACGCGGGTCCATCAGGCGCTTTGGCAAGTGGTTGGCAGTTTATCGGAGGCCAATGGTACTGGTTTGACTCCTTTGACAGCTGTTCTATGGCTACTGGTCGACGTGTTATTGATGGGCACCCTTATCTTCTTGGAACCTATGGACTGATTAATGGTTGGTGCCTTGATAACGGTTTATGGTATTGGGGAAACAATGGTGAAGTCTTAACCGGCTGGCTTCAAACTGGCAATAATTGGTATTGGCTTGATCCCGCCAATGATGGTGTTATGTCTAGAGGAATCGTTTCTGTCGGTTCGTCTCTTTACTATTTATCGGATTCCGGCGCAATGGCTGTTGGTTGGGCGTTTGATGGGACGGACTGGTATTACGCTGACGGTTCCGGCGCACTTGCATCGGGCTGGCGTTTGGTGAACGGCGTTTGGTATTGGCTCGATGTCGCAAATGACAATAGAATGGCTACCGGCTTTTATGTCATCGGATCCAACCGGTATCATTTTTCTTCAACGGGAGCGTTGTCACTTGGCTGGTTTATGAGCGATGGAGACTGGTATTACGCTGAGCCTTCTCAAGCGTCGGGCATTATAAAGACTGAATGGCTGAAGGACGGTGGTCAATACTATTATCTCGATCCTGCCGCCGACGGTAAAATGCTTCTTGGTCATTTTTCTGTAAATGGGAAAAGCTATTATGCAAAAGCTTCAGGCGCTGTTGCTTGTCGTGAATGGGTAGATGTCCAGGACTCGGTTCAGGATGAGCCATCTAAGGCTTTTGCTGGTTCTGATTGCTCATTGTGTGGAGCATTGCGTAATGGAAAACTGTTTACATCAAACGGCGATGGCGAATTGGTCGAAGCTCACGGGTTTGTGATGCTTGGAGGCTGTAAGTTCTATGCTGATCCAACCGATGGCTTCCCCTGCGCTGGATGGAAGAACGTTAACGGAAAATGGTACTTTTTTGATGAGACCGCTGGCTATGCACGATCTGGCTGGCTGTACAAGGATGGCTCCTGGTTCTATTTAGATCCGTCCACTTATGCTATGAAAACCGGTTGGGTTGCCGTTAACGGATCTTGGTATTACCTGAATTCGTCTGGTTTCATGCAGACGGGATGGCTCAATCTGGGCGGCACCTGGTATTGGCTTGACGCTAGCGGCGCTATGGCTACTGGCTGGCGCGTTGTGGACGGGTCCTGGAATTACTTTATGGCAAACGGCGCGTGGGTGTCAGACTATATGGATGCTAAAGCTCAAAGTTATTCAAGCAATACAAATTGGCTGATACTTGTCGATACGTCGCGTTGCATTACGAGTATTTACACTGGATCCTGGAATAACTGGTCCTTAAACCGTCGATATGTATGTTCGACGGGAAAAGCTAGCACACCTACGGTGATAGGGGAGTATCAAGTCTACGGAAAGGGATATTCCTTTGGGCATGGATATACTTGCTATTACTACACGCAGTTCTATGGTGATTATCTGTTCCATTCTTCGCCCTACTACGTTAACAGCAATCGCGTGATGGATCCCACGATGGGTGTTCCATCCTCTGCGGGATGTGTTCGCCTTGAGATTCAGAACGCAAAATGGATTTACGATAATATTCCTTATGGAACAAAAGTTGTTACGTATTAAGTGATTTCTGCATCAATATCTTCAACGGAAGAATAAGTCGCATGTCTTTTGTAAGAGGGTCAAGTTTCGTACTGGTTTAATGAATGGACGATTCATCAAAGATATCTACTAAGTGGATTAATTAGTCTGGGCATTGGAGTAATTCAAGAGATGAAAAAAACCTGTTTTGTTCTTAGTGGTAATGCGTATCTATGTCCTTATTTGTTTAACTTTTATGTCGATAATACTCCCGGGGAAAAATACCTTGTCTACTGGAATAGGGATGGCGTGGAAGAGACGCTAGGGTCGATTAAGGGCATTGAATATGCTAAGCCCTGCCCAGATACTGGTTTATTACGCAGGCTTTACAGTTATTTTGCCTATATGTTGTTTGTAAATAAACAGCTATTAAATAGTGATTTTGATCACATAGTTTTACTTAATACTATTGCTGGTTATTTTGCGTTTCCTGCACTACTTATTAAGTATCGCAAACGCTATGTAATGGATGTTCGAGATTACGGAGGAGAGTTTAATCCGATTCTGGGCCTCATGTCTCGCGCTATAGTGTCCTTTGCTGGAATCGTGGTGCTTTCATCACGTTTTTATGCCGCTTTTCTCGCCCCTTCTGAATACAGTTATGTCCACAATCTGCAGCGACCGTCATTCTCTGATCTTGATGCTAGTTCATGCGTGAATAGTTTAAATGGCAATCCTTCTTTACCGATCGTGATTGCATTCATTGGTAGTGTTGGCCAGTATATTGAGCAACATGTTAAGTTGATCAATATGTTTAAAAATGATTCACGTTTCCGTTTGATGTTTGCAGGAGCTGGATCTGAAAAGCTAAAGGATTATTGTAGAAATAATCACGTAGAAAACGTCCAACTGTTAGGGAGGTTTGCACCTGAAAAAATGTACTCTTTATATACAGGAGTCAACATAATCCACAATCTGTACGGCAATGGGGATCCATTTCTCGATTACGCTATTTCTAACAAAATGTATATAGCTGCCCAGCTTCATATGCCAATTCTTGTTTGCCCGAATACCGCAATGGAAACAATGGCAAGTGATTATGGTATTGGTTTTACACTTGATTTAGATAATACAAATGTTAATTGGCCCGATTTATTGTTCGAATACTATACCGGTCTAGATTCGAATAGCTTTATTAAGGGTTGCGAGAAATTGTTAACCGATGCATATGATGACAATCAGAACTATTCGGATAGATATACTTCGTTCATTTCTTAAGGCTTGGTTTTTTAATGACGAATGAAATTCTTTCTTTTGATGCGGTGAAACACGAAGAACTGAAAATCTTGGTGGAATTTCACGATTTTTGTGAGAAATATAATTTGTGCTATTCGCTGTCGTATGGAACTCTAATCGGTGCCGTGCGTCATAAGGGTTTTATCCCCTGGGATGATGATATAGATGTTGTCATGCCTCGGAAGGATTACGATAGGTTTCTTGGCCTAGTTCAAAGCGGTAGGTTTTCTCCGTGGCTTCGCGTTCAGGCTACAGAGATTGATGGGTATTTACCTTCATTCGCAAAAGTAATTAATCCTAAGATCTCCGTTCAGACAGAGAGAGATCGCCCTTCAGTTCCAGAATGGCTTTGGATAGATGTGTTCCCAATTGACGGTATATCCGATTCAAATCTAAAGGCCACTATTATGTTTTACGAAGTGAAATTGCTTGATTTGATTTGTATTGTATCAAGGCTCAACTTCCATTATCCACATCCGATTAGCATGAAAATTCTCATGGCTATTTTTTATCCCATTTCTCTAGTACTGCCTATAGAGAAATGGGCTTCCGAACGTTTACATAAACTTTCAAGAAAATATGATATTGGCGAAACAAAGAGAGCGGGACAAATCGGATGGGGGTTTGGTCTCAGGGAGGCTTTTCCAAATAGGTATTTTACGGATGTAATGGATGCGGAATTTGAGGGTCATCAATTTAAAATCCCAACTCATTATGATGAGATGCTTACTCAACTTTATGGCGACTATATGACCATTCCTCCTGCTGATAAACAGGTGTCTCATCAATTAACTGCATCAGTTAATTCAAGAACGGAGTAATTGTTGGGTTCCGATAAAGTTCTTTCGATAAAGTCTAATATTTTATGGAGTTCTATTGGCTCGATTATCGGTTTATCTTGCCAATGGTTAATAAGCGTGCTGGTGGTTCGCCTATCCTTTGGTTTTTCTGATGCTGGCTTATACTCGCTTTCGATGTCTGTCTATGGCATTTTTTTCCCAATTGCTCAATATAGGATGTATACATATCAAGTTTCAGATGTTAATGGGGAAAACACGGTAGGGGAGTATCTTTCCTTTAGATTACTAACCATACTTTTATCACTTGCTTTGACTTTTGCTTATTCGCTATTTACTTGTCGCCCTGCTTCCGTTTTCTGCATTTTTCTCTACGGCTTATATAAAAGCGCCAACCAATTGATAGATGTCCTTCATGCTGCTGATCAGCAGTTCTCCCGGATGGATTATGTTGGAGTCTCACTTGCGCTTCAGGGAGCATTGTCTCTAGTTTTTTTCTGCGTTGCTTTATCTTGCTTTCGTTCGGTGCCGCTAGCTATATTTGCAATGTTTATTGCGGTCGTATTAGTTGGATGGATTTACGATTTGCCACGAACTACCGCCCTAACAAGCATTGTTGTTGGAATTAGCCGAAATAAGGCAAAGCGATTATTGATAACATGCTTGCCGGCTGTGGTTGCTGGCATAGCGGTTTCCGCGTCATCGTCAATTCCACGCCAATATTTATCTTCTGCATTGGGGGATTCTGCTCTTGGGGTCTACTCGTCTATTGCGGCTCCTATTGCTATCATTCAAATGGGTGTTTCATATTTGTATAACCCCCTGCTGGGTTATTTCTCGAAAAGTTATTCAGATAAAGACAGGTGTTCTTTCTTTCGCCTATGCTTTGCCTGCTTACTTGGTGCGTTAATCATCGCCGTTGTGTTCGGTATTGGTTTTGAGGTGATTGGAAATAGCTTATTTTCATTTGTATTTGGTGAGGAAATACTACCTTTCATGTATTTAGTTCCACCTTTGATAGCTTCTGCTGTTTTGACTGGACTGATGTGGCTTGTCAATGATTTGTTGATTTCATTTAGGTATTTTTCGCATACCCTTGTTGCTGGCGTGTTGATGTTTATCGTTTCGCTAAGTTCAATGAAGTATTCCGTAGAAGTATTCAATTTAAATGGTGTTACAGTGTGTAGCTTAATATCTTGTCTTTTTGGACTTGTATATATGGTGGTCGTATTGTCTATCTTGTTGAGACGTCATTTTAATAATCTCGTTTAATTGCATCATTTGATTTCAGGGCGAATTGCTCTCTCCCTGACTTCTTCCTCTGAATTATTTAAATGATTATTATTTGTTCGTAATGACTATGTGCATTTCAATGGTTTTTTAAGGGGCTGGTTCTTGAAATGAAAAAGGTAATGCTAGTTTTCGGAACTCGTCCGGAAGCAATTAAGATGTGCCCACTTGTGAATGTGCTCAAAACTCATCCGGATGATTTCAGTACCGTTGTTGTCGTGACTGGTCAACATCGGGAGATGCTTGAGCAGGTTTTGCATGTCTTTAATGTGGTACCCGATATTGACCTAGCTGTCATGAAGCCTGGTCAGACTCTTTTCGATGTTACGTGTAGCATCCTTCTTAAAATTAAGAAGGTTCTTGAGGGGGAAAGACCGGATGTCGTGCTTGTCCATGGAGATACCACGACAAGCTTTGCTGCAGCCTTAGCTTGTTTTTATCTGCAAATTCCGGTCGGTCATGTTGAGGCTGGTTTACGCACACATGATATCAGCAGTCCTTGGCCAGAGGAGTTTAACCGCCAAGCAGTTGACATCGTGAGTCAATATTATTTCGCACCAACCGAGGTGAGCAGACAAAACCTTCTCGATGAGGGAAAAAGACCCGAAAAGATTTGGGTTACAGGTAACACGGGAATTGATGCACTTCATACTACCGTGGATCCGGAGTATTCACATCATGAGCTTGACTGGGCAAAGGGTTCTCGTTTGATTCTTATCACCGCACATCGCCGCGAAAACCTTGGTGAACCTATGCATCGCATGTTCCGTGCTATTCGTCGCGTAATGGAAGATTATCCCGATACCAAGGCCATATACCCTATTCATATGAATCCTCTTGTTCGCAAGGCTGCTCATGAAGAGCTAGATGGATTTGATCGACTGCATATTATTGACCCCCTTGAAGTATTTGATTTTCATAACTTTATGGCTAAAAGCTATCTGATACTCACTGACTCAGGCGGTATTCAAGAAGAAGCGCCAAGCCTTGGTAAGCCTGTTCTTGTCATGCGTGACACTACTGAGCGTCCTGAGGGCGTTAAGGCGGGGACTTTGAAACTTGTTGGCACAGAGGAAGATGTAATTTACAACGAGTTTAGCAGGTTGCTCTCGGATGTCTCAGAGTATGAATCGATGAGTCACGCTTCCAATCCTTATGGTGATGGCCATGCAAGCGAAAGAATCGCTTCGGTTCTTTCTGACGGTCATTTACGATGAACCGTGCTAGTAGAAACTTAGCTATATTTGATTAAACAATTCATCTGTTTAGTTCTTTTCTATAAGATTCGTGGCATTTGCAAGAGGGCAGATGCAGGACACCTTGCGGCAATCACAGTGGTCACTACGCAGACCACAGATTGTCGATGGTGATAACAGCTATAGTGTTTATATGTTCTAGGACCGTTGTGGATACTGTGTTGCCTATCACGCTAGCTCCTTGCATAACATGTAGTTCGTCTTGTTGGTGCTACTTTTACTTTTAGCTAAGGATAACGGGCTATCATTGAAAGGTTGTTCATGAGCAATCCTTATAAGGTGCTAGTTATTGTGCCTGCTTATAATGAAGCTGAATCAATTTGTGCGACAGTTAAAGCCGTGATTGATTCAGGATATGATTATGTCGTGGTCAATGATGGTTCAACTGATAATACGCTTGAGATTTGTCATGCTAACCATCTCAATGTACTTGATCTACCGCAGAATCTTGGTATTGGAGGGGCTGTACAAGCCGGCCATAAGTACGCTAAAAAATATGGATATAACATCGACGTTCAGGTGGATGGCGATGGACAGCATGATCCTTGTTTTATTTCCAGTATGGTTGAGCAGATTGAAGCTGGCTATGACTTGGTTATCGGGTCTAGGTTTCTCGAGCGAACTGGGGGGTTTCAGTCTACGTTTTTACGCCGAGTGGGTATTTCATGGCTTACTAGGGTGATTAAAATGTGTACGGGGAAGTACATAGCTGATCCGACATCTGGATTTAGGGCCTGCGGACCGAAAGCTATCGACTATTTCTGTAAGAACTATCCAGTTGATTACCCTGAACCCGATTCTATTGTCTCAGTGCTTGCTCGCGGTCTGTCTGTATCTGAGATTCCCGTTGTCATGAAAGAGAGACAAGGGGGCTCATCATCCATTTCGGGCTTTTCGAGTGCCTATTACATGATCAAAGTTACCCTTGCAATTATTATTTCTGCATGTTCAAAAACGAGGTGTTAAAGTGCCGGTAACCCTTCGCGTTTCTGTCGCAGCGGCCTGTATTTTACTTGCTGCATATGTAGTTAAGCTTATTGTGAGTGGCAGGCTCCAACTTAAGTATTCTCTATTGTGGCTGGCTCTGGTCCTAGTCCTAGTCCTGTCTGCTCTATTTCCGCAGCCCCTGTGCTATTTATCGTCGGCGATGGGGTTTGCCACGCCTTCCAATTTTATATTTGTTCTGGGGTTTGTCTTTGTAATCCTAATCATGCTTTCACTTAGTTTAATTGCCAGCAAACAGGCCGATGCGATTAAGAACTTAACTCAACGAGTTGCATTGCTTGAAAAAGATATCGAGAGCATTCTGAGGGATAAGTAGTTCTATGTTTACGTGCAATGATCATACATTCGTAGTTTGCGCCTATGGCGAATCACCGTATTTGAACGACTGTATATCGTCTTTAATGAACCAGAAGCAAGCCAGTAGGATCTTTATCTCTACTTCTACTCCGAATAAGCATATTGAGCAGATTGCTTCTAGCTATAACTTGCCTGTATTTATTAACAATGGGATGCCAGGGATTGGCCATGACTGGAATTGTGCAATTTCCCATGCTCAAACTCCATTGGTCACCATTGCTCATCAAGATGATCTGTATTCCCCTAATTATTCAATTGAAATGCTTCGCTCTGTGAACGCCTCCAATCATCCCCTGATCTTCTTTTCTAATTATGGGGAGATTCGTAATGGGGAATATTTCGATGACATCTCGATTCTTAAAGTCAAAAGAATAATACTAAGAAAACTCGCTCGAGTTGGTAATTCATCTATAGTCAGGGACAAGCGTCGGGCTTTGCGGTTTGGATCTGCGATTTGTTGCCCTTCGGTCACGTATGTTATGCCTAATCTCGAGACACCTTTGTTTTCGAGTGAGATGAAGTGTGACTTGGACTGGGAAGCGTGGGAGAGATTTTCGCGTCTTGAAGGCTCTTTTGTTTATTCTCCCGAGATTCTTATGCATCATCGAATTCACAAAGAATCTGAGACGACTTCCTTGATCCAAGATAATACACGGAGCTCCGAAGACCTTGCTATGCTTGAAAAATTTTGGCCTAAAAAGGTTGCGAAAGTAATCCATCGACTATATTCAGTCAGCATGAATAGCAACACTCTTTAACGTCTCTGTGTTGAACGTCTCCTCTGAGTCGGTTGACGAGCGCTTCGTGTATGACTGAATTCGGATATTAGCCTCCGAAGTCGGATGCTACGGCACTGTTCTTGCGTTGATATCATCGACGCAAGCTCTGAGATAATAATTAACTTGTTGATATACTTGCTACCACTATATTTAGTTGCGCTTATGTGAGTTTTGAAATTTAAGGATTCTAGCATGACGAGTTTTGTAAGATGCAAACCTGCTTTTCTTGCTTTTGCCGGTTTATTTGCAGTCTATTCAGTATTTTGGTACTTAAATAATCCTAGATTGCTTGTTCTGCTTACAATTGCGATTTCGTTAATTATAATTCTCGCGCTCGGCAGCGTATTTGCTAGTGATAAGGATCGCCTTAAAAGTGAGTGGGTATTCTTGGTACTGCTCATATCATTTTTAATCATATTTTGCTTTATATTCCCTCCGTTCACCGCGCCCGATGAGGGCCATCATTATTTTTCGACTTATTGGTTGGTTGATAGCCTTCCATTTAATGCCCATGTGTCTAATGACGGTGCTTTTCTGGTGCGAGATATTGATTACGCGCTATACAATAGCCGCCAACCGGGCGATGCAATTAATTCAGCTTCATTTGATTCTGTTATTGATGGTTTTTCACTATTTGGAAATGGACAGCTGGTTCCTTTCAGTGAATTTTCTTTTAGTGCCGGCGGTGAGAATATTACTGCAAAACTGGGCTCTATCATTGGCTTGCAGATAGGGTTGTTCTTTGGGCTTGGAGCTTATCCCGCGTTCTATATGGGTCGAATTGGTTCGGCTCTCGTTTTTTGCTTCTGCGCTTTCCAGGCATTTCGAATCGCACCTAAAGGCAAATCGGTCATTGTATTCGTTTCATTGTTGCCCATGACGCTTCATTTGGCAGCTTCATATTCCTATGATTCTGGAATCATTGCTTATTCACTTCTGGTATTCGCATGTTTGATGCGCGGTTTTTTTGGCGAACAGCGGTCGATAGGAAAAAGAGAAATCATTATATATTTAATCATTTCGGTTCTTTTGGCTCCGTGCAAGGTTATCTATTCAGGGTTGATTTTACTTGGATTGTTCGTCCCTCTTTCGCAGTTCATTGATGAGAAGACCGGGCGTTTTAGCAGGTTCTTGTTGATCTTTTGCGTTATGCTTTCTGTATTGGCCTTACGTTTGGCATCGATGAGCAGCTTGGTTTCTCAGACTTCAGATTCCTCTCGGGGCCATGAAGCGGGGCAGTTATATTCGCTCGGCGATATTCTGCTGCATCCAAAGAATAGTTTCCTTGTTTTTTGTAGAACTCTCGACTCTCTAGGTGATTTCTATTGGGAAACGTCTTTGGGCTATTCCCTTGGATGGCTTCAAGAGAACTTGCGTTTCCCTGCATTCTATATGATTCCTTATTTGTTTTTCGGGTTTATTTGCTGCCTTGACTCTAGTGATGAGCCTTCGTTTCTTACTGCTCCTGTATCCTTTCTTTTCATTTTTGCTTTCCTTTCGGCTGCACTCGGTTCCATTGCATCAATGTGGTTGGCATGGACCTTCAACTATGAAAATGTAATACAGGGTGTTCAGGGGCGCTATTTTCTTCCGGCTTTACCAGCTTTGTTGTTTGGACTAAGAACACGATTATTTAGGTTCAACTCTACTTCCATTTCCGTTGTTACTACTGGCGTCTGTGTTATGAACTGCCTATATCTTATTCGTTTTATTAGCGTCGCCTCCTGTTTGTAGATTTATCTCGCGCGCAGTTGCTTTGGTAATTTCTTGTAGTTGGGGACTTCATCTCAGGGTTAACTAGGCCTGGTCTATCAAAGACCAATTAGATTGTATGGGAAAAGTGTAATGTTGAGAAATCGTTATTTGAGTTTTATCGGTGTGGTCTGCCTTGTATCAATTTGTTTCACCCCTCTTTTATGCCCAACGGTTGCTTTTTCATTACCCGAAGATTGTGCGGTTCTAGGCGCTGATATTTCTACAGATCAATCGGTACAGGGTCCAGTTGGGCCATCGGATGGTGATCGGTTACCTTCTGATTCGGTTAACTTCACAGCGTCTATCGATTTGTCGACATATGAATACACTGGTGATGCGATTACTCCGAGTGTGTCGGTTTTTGCTGATAGCGGTTTAAAGCTTACATGTGGGACCGATTATGAAGTCTTTTATGCGAATAATGTTGCACCTGGCTGTGCTGATATAGCTGTAAATGGGCTAGGGGACTACGCTGGCGCTACCACCCGGTTGTCGTTCCAGATTGTTCGCTCTTCTGATAACAAAATCGCCCTTCCTGGTTCTTGGGTCTGCGAAAACGGTAAATGGTGGTGGAGATATGAGGCCGGTGGTTGGCCGTCAAACTGTTTTCTGACTATTGGGGGAGCCGAATATTATTTTGATTCCGAAGGCTACGCAGCTACTGGCTGGAGATACCTGAGTGATGGATGGCACTTATTCTCTGAATCCTGTGCGCATTTGAAGGGATGGGCTGCCATCGGCGGTCATTGGTTCTTCCTTGACGAAACATCAGGTTCAATGAAGACCGGTTGGGTTTTAGACAATCATAACTGGTACTATTTGGACGGTTCGGGTGCTATGCATACTGGCTGGCTGCTCCTTGGCAATACTTGGTATTGGCTTGAGCCTTCCGGATCAATGGCTACGGGCTTTAAACTTGTAAACGGCAGTTTGTATCATTTTTCTCAATCTGGATCCATGAACACTGGTTGGTTTGTTGACGATGGGACATGGTATTGCGCCAATGGCTCTGGAGCGATTCGCACAGGATGGTTTTACTTTGATTCTAGCTGGTATTTGCTTGATTCCAATAATAATGGCGCCATGCTCGAAGGATTTCAGTCTGTAAATGGTAATTGGTACTATTTGGATTCGGATAGTGGCGGCGCATTAGAGTGCAACGCCTGGGTCTTCTCGCAAGATGGAAACGCATATTATGCGTGCAGCAGTGGTGCAATTGCGTTAAAGGGTGTCAAGGACAGCGTGGGCGCAATTAAGCTCAACGACGCCGAAGGAAAGCCCATGGTAGGCTGGTATTGGTCCTCCGCTGCTCAGACGTGGTTTTACACGGATCCAGACGGGGTGCTACAGCGCGGTTGGCAATTAATTGGCGGGAAGTGGTATCACCTCGATAACGAATCTGGCGTTATGAATACAGGCTGGTTCCGCGATGATGACGGGCTATGGTATTACCTTATGTCGTCAGGTCAAATGGCAACTGGCTGGAACAGTATCGAGAATGGCGAGTATTTCTTTAATGCTGCTGGTGCTTGGGTAGAGCCCGAGCGTTCTGCCCGTACTTCCTTTCAGTCTCAAATTGTTAGTCGCTGCTACAACGTTCCTTCTCCTGGAGTGGGATTGTGCTCGGAGTGGGTTAGCGAAGTTTTTTATCCCGTGCTGGGGTCTTATCCCAACGGTGACGCATGCGACATGTTTTGGAATTGGTGTCACAGTCGAGATATATCGCAGCTTAAGGTTGGAATGATTGTTGCGGTCCCTACTCATACGCATACTAATGCGGGGGCTCGCTGGGGACACATTGCTATTTATGTTGGTAACGGTATGGTTATGGATAACATCGGTTACATTAGGGCGACATCACTGGCCTGGTGGCTGAACTACTACCACACTACCGCTACGCCTCAGTGGGGCTGGGTTTTAAATACGCCATTAGAATAAGATGCTCTCTGACTGTCGAGTGGAGGACAACTTATCACAATGGGGGAACCCACAATAGGGGAATCGAGGGTTAATCCTCGATTCCCCTATCTAGCTTAGGCACACGTTAATTTGTCCTGATTGAATAAGAGAAGAAACGCAAACTTCTTATAAATGATAATAACGATTCGCGGGTTCCCCAACGGTAAAGTTTGGATTCATATAGGGATCACCTTCGATGTAATGCTTGGCCCAGCGATAATTCATGTATGCGACCTCTTTGTGGAAGCGAATCTGCTTCTCCGTATTGTTTTCAACGCCTCTAGAAATCGACTCATAGTGATAGAGCTCGACTTCGGGTGTGTATACGATCAGGTCGTTGATCTCGCGTAGCTTTAAGCAAAAGTCAACGTCATTAAATGCAACTTGAAGCTCTTCCGTGAAACCTCCGACTTTCTCATATTCGCTACGCTTAGTCATTATGCAAGCTGCAGTGACGGCGCTGAAGTCTTGTTGTGCATCGTTGAGTGCAAAGTAGCCCCAGTTATCCTTTGGCATGCTTTGGCAAAGATGCCCCGCCACGCCACCAGTGACACATAAGCCCGCATGCTGAATGGTGTTGTCGGGATAGTAGAGTTTTGCACCAACTGCGCCAACATCCTCACGTGCGCAGATGCCAAGCATTATCTCAATCCAATTGGGCGTAATTACCTCAGTATCGTTATTCAACAGCAAGAGATAGTTACCTTTGGCGTGAGCAACGCCAAAGTTCATGAGCTTGGAGAAATTGAATTCGTGCTCCCAAGTTACAAGACGAACGATATCTGGATATTTTGCTTGCAACTTATCGTAGTAATCGAACGTCGCCTTTTCTGTGCTGTTGTTTTCGATTATGACAAGCTCGTAATTGTTGTACGTTGATTTCTCAACAATTGACTTAATGCAGTTGTCCAGAATGTCGGCGTGGTCTTTAGTCGGGATGATAATTGACACGAGTGGATGGGAATCTGGCACAGCGTAGGTTACTTTATATGTAAAGGGACGACGCGCTTGTTCGACCTTCGCATTGAGCCCAAGCCTGTCCAAATGACTCTGGACCGCTTTGATACCTGCGATAGTGGCATACGGCTTGCTATCGGCATTTGCTGCGGTGGAGGTCCCGCTTAGGCGCCAGTGATATAGAACCTTTGCAACATGATGAACTTTCCTTGCCTTTTCCACGGCGCGGAGAGTCAGATTATGATCCTGTGCTCCATCGAACTCTTTCGTGTTCGGTTCTAGAACATCAAGCAGCGACTTACGGATGGTAAGCATATGGCAGATATAGTTATTGTTTCTGAGCAGATCGATATTGAAATCCGGCTTAAAGAACGGCTGCGCTAGCTTTCCATCGGGCATGAGTTTGTCTTCGTCGCAATAAAGAAGATCGACGGCATCATTGTTTTCAATTGCCTCGGCATATGAGAACAACAGGTCCGGTTCAAGAATATCGTCATGGTCAAAGAAACTAACGAAATCACCCGTAGCGATGGCAACGCCGGCGTTTGTATTTTCGGAAATGCCCTTATTCTCGGTAAGGTTAATTGATTTAATTCTGTTGTCGTGGGCCGTCTCCTGCTCAACGCGAGCCTTTAGTTCCTGATTGTCAGGACTTGCATTAACTAGGATGAGCTCCCAGTTTGCATAAGACTGGGTTTTTACGGATTCGGCCATATCGTTAAAGAACGAAATGGGCGTGTTGTAAAGAGGGACAATGATGCTGAACTTCGGAGCGCTGTTGAAGGCGATTTTTCTCTGTTTCTCCAGAGCGCCGATGGTTGCCTTATGTTCCGTGAACCATTCGGGGTATTCAGGGTCAAACTGCGCATGGGTAAAGAGAAAGTTGGTCTCCTCAAGAAGCATGCCTAATTTATCGGGCGTTAAGCAGTCGAATGCACTGAATGATGGGTGATTTTGATCGTCAATAACAAAATAATAACGATCGAACGCCTTTGGCATACGAACCGAGAGCTGCGTTTCAAGTTGCTTTTTCTCAGACGTAAATCCAACGCTTGTTACATTCGAACCGAAATTGACGATGCTCAAATCAACTTCATTGAGGGTTCGATCGAGGCAGCGAAGTTTGATTTGGGAGTCGCTACGATACGGCGTTCTCACCGTGCACCTAAGGATGTAGTCGCTTGAATCTTCGATGCACTGCCAGAAATCAATCGTTGCCATGTCAAACTCTGAAACGTCATCATAGTTTCGGAGTTTACTGCACATGTCAGGTTTAATTTTGTAGTTAAGGCGAGACTCCCATTTGATGTTCTTGCAATTGAGTGAAAGGGAGTCGCTGCTCAGGGTACGACCGTCTTGGCCGATTTCGCAAAACTCAATTTTGATGGTGCGGGCATCGGGATCGGGGAGTACAAGGACGTATGAGTTCGAGTCACAACCATTGTCCCGGAATTTTAGGAGGGATAAAGGTAAGCAGCGGTTGTCGTTTGTAGCCGCTTGGGCTGTTACGCTGGAGCCTTTATGGATGCCTTCAATCTTAAGCTGCTGGTAGATTTTCCAGTTTCCTCTGCATACTCCGGTTGTTTCGACTCGCATTGTCTGCCTTTCGTTTGTTGGACACTGCCCATTGTACTTTTTCATTTGTTGCCTCGCTAGAAATGCAGAAAGAGTTGCGTGTTTCTGCTGTCCGATTTAAATAAGAAGACGGGGAGGTTGCTGCCGGTGCGTATAATTTAATTAACTATGCATCTGTAATCAGCGGCTTTTGCTCAACGATTGTCAATCGAGAGGATTTTTATGAAAGGCATCATCCTCGCCGGCGGGTCCGGCACCCGCCTGTACCCGCTCACGCTCGTGACCTCCAAGCAGCTGCTGCCGGTCTACGACAAGCCCATGATCTACTACCCGCTGTCCACCCTCATGCTGGCGGGCATCCGGGACATCCTGGTCATCTCCACGCCGACGGACCTCCCCAACTTCGAGCGCCTGCTCGGGGACGGCTCGCGCTACGGCGTGAATCTCTCCTACGCCGAGCAGCCGAGCCCGGACGGCCTGGCGCAGGCCTTCACCATCGGCGAGGAGTTCATCGACGGCGAGCCGTGCGCGCTGGTGCTCGGCGACAACATCTTCTACGGCAACGGCCTTTCGCGCCACCTGACGCGCGCCGTCCAGAACGCAGAGTCGGGCCGCGCCACGGTCTTCGGCTACCACGTGGACGACCCCGAGCGCTTCGGCGTCGTGGAGTTCGACGGCGAGGGCAGGGCCGTCTCCATCGAGGAGAAGCCCGCCGAGCCCAAGTCGAGCTACGCCGTCACCGGCCTGTACTTCTACCCGGGCGACGTCGCCGCCAAGGCCCATAGGGTGGAGCCTTCCGCCCGCGGGGAGCTGGAGATCACCACGCTCAACCAGATGTACCTGGAGGAGGGGACGCTGTCCGTGGTGACCCTCGGCCGCGGCTACGCGTGGCTGGACACCGGCACCATGGAGAGCCTGCACGAGGCCGCGGAGTTCGTCCGCGCCGTGGAGCACTCCCAGGACCTGCCCGTGTCCGTCCCCGAGGAGATCGCCTGGGAGAACGGCTGGATCACGACCGCCGAGCTGGAGGAGGCAGCCAAGGCCTACGGCAAGTCGGTCTACGGGCGGCACCTCAAGAAGGTCGCCGCCGGCGAGATCGTCAACAGCCCGCGCGAGTACTAGCGCAAGCTTGTTTTCTTTCAGGGGTCACCGTTTATCTGGTGGCCCCTTTCGTTATGATTACGTTGACCATAAAGACAATATGATTGGGAGTGGATGTGTTAAGCGTCTACTTTGGCGATATGCCAGAAGCGATTTACAACACAGCGACATATTTCAAAAACTCTTACCGGTCTTCTTGGATTACGGATCCCTATGCAGTCTCGATAATTAAAGATGTCGATCGATCGGTTGTTGTCTCCGAAAACGTCATCGAAAGCCCTGTGCTTGGATCCATCTCCCCACTCCAGCTTTCTGGTGGCGTGAAAACGCTGCTGCTTATGAGATTTGATCGTAAGCATATTTTTAACGCTTCTACCTGTGGTGACAACTGTGCCAAGTGGATTCTCGACATGGCGAAAGACCGCAAGCTCGTTGTGAATCTCTATCATGTGATGGACTTTGGCCGCGAGGATTTTAAAATCAAAGTCGTGAACAGCGGCCGAATCGTTCATAACATGGCCGAATTGATTCACGAGTCGATTCCGTATCTGTAGGTGCTGCTTATGAACGGTTCGCATCTTGTTAAGATTTCCCGCCGTAGGGGAACCAAGTACACATTTACCATCAAGCGGAACATCACTATTGTGCGTGGCGATAGCGGCACGGGTAAGACGACGCTGTTTGACATGGTCGCAGACTACATGCGAACGGGCGAGCAGTCGGGCGTTTCCTTGCAATGCGATTGTCCCTGTGTCGCCCTGACCGATTATGATTGGCGAAACCAGCTTTCGTCCGTTCATGACTCGATTGTATTTGTCGATGAGGGCTTAAAAGAGATCCATTCTGATGAGTTTGCCCATCATGTGCTGTATTCCTCGAATTATTTCGTGCTGATCTCAAGGGCTGATTTCCCCAATCTTCCGTATAGCGTGGATGAGATTTACAAGATTAAGACGAGCGGAAAATACCATTCTTTCGTCCCTGTTTATCAAGATCGCGGGAATCATCGTTATGCTATTTCCCGGTCGGCGCCAAAACAGGACTTTTCTATCCTTCTATGCGAGGACAGTAAGTCTGGTTTCCAGTTCTTTGAACGGCATTTCGCTGACAGTGAGCTTACCTGCGCTTCGGCCATGACGAACAGCGCGATTTTGGGCTGGTTGGATCAGCATTTCGACGATCGCGTGTTTGTTGTCGCGGACGGAGCAGCATTTGGGTGCTATGCGGACCGCGTCCTTAAGCTGCAAGACATTCACCGCGATACTGTTACGGTTTGCCTTCCCGAGTCATTCGAGTGGCTTCTGCTGAGCTCCGGCGTAATTTCAGGGTTAGATGTTAAGGCGGTTTTGGAAACCCCAGAAGCCTTTATAAACAGTGAGAAGTTTAAAAGCTGGGAGGACTTCTTCTATAAGTACTTACGCGATAAAACTGGGAATTCGGTCTTCCGTTACGACAAAGACTGCATTCCGGAGGCGTTTTGTAGGGGAAGTAATTCTGCGAAGGTTATGGCTCTTATCGCATGCCGAAATGTCCGATAGTTTTGTTGAATAGTGTCGCGGCGTCACTTCCTGCGGCATACTAAAGAAGCTGTACATGCTTCAGATTGGATTTTCATGTCTGAGATCTTTGAACCCAAAAACATCATCGTCACGGGCGGCTGCGGCTTCATCGGCAGCAACTTCGTGCACTACGTCGTGAACAACCACCCGGGCGTCCACGTCACCGTCCTGGACAAGCTGACCTACGCCGGCAACCCCGAGAACA
>NZ_JBBNLS010000024.1:0-25449 GCF_040092305.1 Collinsella sp. CLA-ER-H6 | reverse complement strand
CGGACATGCCGTCCTCCGATCTCCCGGGGCCGGCCGGTCCGGCCCTCAGGGTATCGGGTTCCCACATTCATCCGCACATGTGCGGATGAATGTGGGAGGTGTTCGGATGAAGTTGATAATCAAGGTCTCTTCTGGCAGCCTGAGCTCATCCCAACAGGGTGTCCCACAGGACGCCCGAACTTGCTACAATGTCTGCGGCGCGGAACCAGCCTCCCGCGCCGCTTTTCTTTTTTGGCCACATGCCACCAAGGAGAACCTCCCCATGCACAACAAGCGCGTGCTCGTCGCCATGAGCGGCGGCGTCGATTCCAGCGTGACCGCGTATCTGCTCAAAAGTCAGGGTTACGAATGTGTCGGTGCCACCATGCGCCTCACCTGTCCCGCGCCCGATCCCGCCACGGGCATGAGTAAGGTCGACCGCGACATCGCCGATGCGAAGGCCGTCGCCGAGCGTCTGGGGATACCCCACCATGTGCTCGACTTGCAGCAGACCTTCGACCACAGCGTTATCGAGCGTTTTGTGAACGCCTACCAGGAGGGGCTGACGCCCAACCCGTGCATCATCTGCAACCGCCACATTAAGTTTGGCGCGTTGCTCGATGCGGCGCTGGACATGGGCTGCGACTACATCGCAACGGGACATTACGCCAAAACGAGCCAGGCGCCCGACGGCACCTGGCAGCTGCATCGCGGCGAGGACCCCAAAAAGGACCAGAGTTACTTTTTGTATTCGCTCACGCAAGAGCGCCTGGCACGCACAATCTTTCCGCTGGCAGGCCTGGACAAGGAGCGCGACGTGCGCCGCATTGCCGCCGAGCAGGACTTCATCAACGCCAAGAAGGCCGAAAGCGAGGATATTTGCTTTATTCCAGACGGTGACTACGCGGGCTATATCGAGCGCCGCTGCGGACATGCCGCTGCACCGGGCGACATCGTATGGCGCGACGGCAGCGTGGTCGGGCGCCACAACGGCGCACTGCGCTATACCATCGGCCAGCGCAAGGGTTTGGGCGTAGCGATGGCGCATCCCGTATACGTGACAGGCGTCGACGCCGTCAACAACACCGTGCATCTGGGTGAGGCCGAGGACCTGACCGCCGCGGCGCTCACGGCCGATGAGTGGATCTGGAGCGCGCCGGACGCGCGCATGGAGGCCGAGCTGGATGCCGGCGGCATTCGCGTAGACGCCAAGTACCGCTACCGTCAGAAAGACCAGGCAGCGACCCTTACGCGCGGCGCAGACAGGCAAATGCTGCTAACTTTTAACGAGCCCCAGCGAGCCATCGCCCCCGGCCAGGCAGTCGTCGTCTACCGCGGCGACGTCGTCCTCGGCGGCGGCACGGTGACCGGCGCACTTAAGTAGCCCCATCCCCTTCATAAATTGCGGTGAAATAGGGACTGTTTAAGCGTTTAAAACCGCCAAACAGTCCCTATTTCACCGCAACTTAGAGAGGACGGCCTCGGTCGGTACTGCCGTATCAGCCGAGGCCGCTGCATCGCTAGCGCTGTACGTAGGCGCGGACGAGCTCGAAGGTGTTGCGCACGCCGTCCATGTGGCTACGCTCGTAGTTGTGGCTCGCATACACGCCGGGGCCGATCAGACCATGGCGAATGTCGTAGCCGGCAGAGAGCGTGGCTTCGACGTCCGAACCGTAATGCGGATACACGTCGATAGCGTAATCGAGCTCAAGCTCGCGCGCGATATTGGACAGCGCCGTCACCAGGTCGTAGTTGTACGGACCGCCCGAATCCTTGGCGCAGATCGACACCATGTGCTCGGTGCAGCCTAGGTCGTCGCCCACGCAGCCCATGTCAACGCTGATCATCTCACGCGTGTCGGCCGGCACGAAGGCGCCGCCGTGGCCCACCTCCTCGTACACGGTAAAGAGCAGCGAAACCTTACGCGAAAGCGTCACCTCGCCAGCGGCGACGGCACGCGCCAAGCCCAACAAAATGGCGGCCGATAGCTTGTCATCCAGGAAGCGGCTCTTAATGTAGCCGCTCTCCGTCACCGTCGTGCGAGGATCCATAGCGATGATGTCGCCGGTCTGAATACCCAGCTCGAGCACATCGTCCTTGCTGTCGACGTTCTCGTCGAGCAAGATCTCCATGTTCTTCTCGATGGTCTTGACCGGCTCGTCGGCCACGTGCGCCGAAGGCTCGGTGTTAAGAACCACGCCCGTGTAGACATTGCCGTCGCGCGTGTAGACGGTGCAGTTCTCGCCATCGGCCGTAGACCACTGATGCCCACCGAGCGTCGTGGGGCGCAGGCGGCCATTGTCCTTAATGGAACGCACCATGGCGCCTAGGGTATCGACATGGCTCGCCAGTACGAGCGGCTCGCCCTCGCCGCCAAGCTCAACGAGCACGTTACCCTTATTAGAACGCTCAGGCCCAAACCCCATATCGCGCAGGGTCTCCATCAGATAATCAGTCGCCGCACGGGTATAGCCGGTAGGCGAAGCAATCGAGGTAAGCGCCTTCAACTGGTCAGTAATATAGGAGAGCGTAGAATCCATCTGGGACACCAAAGTCACCCTTTCATATCGAATTAAACTCACAGCAACAATACCACCGCGAACCATCTTTTTACCTATCGAGATGACCCATCGAGCTCCCCAGAACTGCGCCCGCCACGATAACGAGCCGCGGGCCCCTGCCCGTTAGCCCCACAATCTTTCCGCAGGACGGAGGAAGCCCCCGCCGCACGAAGTGCGCAGCGGGGGCTTCCGACATGTCCGAGGACGATTGTGGGGCTAACGGGCAGGGGCCCGCCGAACCAAGTTAGGCAGCCGGGCAGATCTTCTTGAAGAGCTCGATGACGTCGTCGAGCGTTGCCTCGCGCGGGTTACCCGGGAAGCAGGCGTCGGCCATGGCGTCCTTAGCCAGGACCTCGATCTCGTCAGCCTTCATGGCCTCGCAGACGTGCGGGATGTTCACGTCGGCGGAAAGCTGCTTGACGGCGGCGATGGCGGCGTCGGCGGCCTCGTCAGTGCTCATGCCCGTGGTGTCAACGCCCATGGCGATGGCGACCTTGGCCAGGCGCTCGGCGCAAACCGGCTTGTTGAACTCCATGGCAATCGGCAGCAGCATGGCGCAGGCGACGCCGTGCGGGGTGTCGTAGTGAGCGGACAGGGTGTGAGCCATGGCGTGGTCGATGCCCAGGCCAACGTTGGAGAAGCCCATGCCGGCGACATACTGGCCAAGAGCCATGCCCTCGCGGCCGGAGCCGGGCTGACCGGACTTGGCCTCGGCGACGGAGTCGCGCAAGTTCTCGCTGATCAGCTTAATAGCCTCAAAGTGGAACATGTCAGAGAGCTCCCAAGCGCCCTTGGTGGTGTAGCCCTCGATGGCGTGGGTCAGAGCGTCCATACCGGTGGAGGCGGTCAGGCCGGCGGGCATGGAAGCCATCATGTCGGGGTCGACGACGGCGACCTCGGGGGCGTCGTTGGTGTCGACGCACACGAACTTGCGGACCTTCTCGGGGTCGGTGATGACGTAGTTGATGGTCACCTCGGCGGCGGTACCGGCGGTCGTCGGCACGGCGATGGTGAACACGGCGTGGTTCTTAGTGGGAGCAACGCCCTCGAGGCTGCGGACATCGGCGAACTCGGGGTTGTTGATGATGATGCCGATGGCCTTGGCGGTGTCCATGGAGGAGCCACCACCGATGGTCACGATAGCGTCAGCATCGGCGGCCTTGAAGGCCTCGACGCCGTCCTTGACGTTCTGGATGGTGGGGTTGGGCTTAATCTCGGAGTAGAGGCTCCAAGCGATGCCGGCAGCGTCGAGCTCGTCGGTCACCTTGGCGGTAACGCCAAACTTGACCAGATCGGGGTCGGAGCAGACGAAGATCTTCTTGTAGCCGCGACGCTGGAGCTCGCCGGGGATCTCCTTAATGGCGCCGGAACCATGATAAGAGATGGTATTGAGAACGAAACGATTAGCCATTGATAGCCTCCCATCGTGTGCGGGGCACCCATTACGCCCCACGCTATGAGTCCCATCCTAACGCTTTTGAAACAAAAAACGCGTGAGAACGTCAAACTATTTAAAGCGTTTCAACAGATGATGAAAAAAATGCGGCGAAGGGACAGCCCCTTTGCCGCATTCGGTTACTTTCGGCAGCCCTCTTTCCAAGCCTCGGCCGCAACCTTCCAGCGTAAGCGCAAGTCGCGCTCGCGGTCGATAAACATGATGGCAAACGCGACAAACAGCAGCAAGCTCGCCACGACGATGGCATGCAGGCCCATGCGCTCAATGCACCAGTTGCCCAACACGGCGCCAAACACAAAGGTAAAGATCACGCCAAAGTACAGCAGGCCGTTTTCCAAAAAGCCGCGCCTGTGGGTGATGATGTAATCGTCCACGTTTTGCAGCGCGTTGCGCAAGTTGCCGATGCACATGGTCGTAGCGATGCCGTGACCGTGAATCTTGCGGAAGCTCTCGACCTGCATGCCGCAGGCAAACGAGGTGAGGCAGTTGGCGAGCAGGTTGAAATTGCCGCCCGGGATAAAGCTCACTCCCAACAAGATAACGGCTTCAAAAAACACCGTCACCTGACGCCAGTGGATCACGCTGCCAAAACGCTCGTGTACCAGGTCGGCAAGCATAATGCCCACAGCAAACGAAACCACAGGGAAGAAGTAGCGCCCCGCAAGTGCCCAATTGCCCTCCGAGATGCTCACGCCCACGAGCAGGATGTTGCCCGTCTGCGCGTTGGCGAAAACATGGTCGCGCCCAATGTACGAATAAACGTCCATAAAGCCACCGGCAAGCGCCAAGATGATGCCCAGCTCAATAGACTCCGATATCTGTTTGGCACGCTGCATCGCCGTGCATCCTCCTTGTTGACGACCCTCTCGTGCGTTGGCGGAAACATAACCGCCGTTCATACTGTAACCCATTGACAACATGGCGTGCGCGCGAGACGGGTTCTCCAACGCGCAGATACACAGTCTGGAAACAAACGACTGGCTCAGCGACGCTCTCACTCACCAGCTCATGTACTCCACCAGTCTTTTTAGCGCCGTCCCAAAAAGACTGGTTACAATTACGTGCAGCATACAGACACCGGGAGGGATCGTGGCAAAAAAGCCTCAGCACGCTCAGAACAGCCAACGCGGACAGCAGGGCAAACAGGGCCAGCAGCAAAAGCGCGGCGGCAAGGCGCAGGCCACGGTCGCCCGCACCAAGCATTCCCAAGCGACGCCCGTCCGTCCTTGGCGTCCAGGCCGCGATAAGTTCCTCCCCGTCAGCCGCGCCGACATGGATGCGCGCGGCTGGGACCAGTGCGACTTCGTCTATATCTGCGGTGATGCCTACGTGGACCATCCGAGCTTTGGCATGGCTATCATCAGCCGCGTACTCGACGCGCACGGTTACAAAGTGGGCATCATCTGCCAGCCCGACTGGACCGACCCCGCCAGCATCACTGCGCTCGGCGAGCCGCGCCTGGGGTTTCTCGTCAGTGCCGGCAACATGGACTCCATGGTCAACCACTATTCGGTGACCAAGCACCGCCGCCACACCGACGCCTATACCCCCGGCGGCGAGGAAGGTCACCGCCCCAACCGTGCCGTCACGGTCTACGGCAATCTCATCCGTCAGACGTTCAAGGACGCCCCCATCATCATCGGCGGCATCGAGGCAAGCCTGCGCCGACTGGCCCACTACGACTACTGGCAGGATAAGCTCAAGCGCTCGGTGCTGCTCGACTCGGGCGCCGACATCCTCATCTACGGCATGGGCGAGCACGCGATTGTC
This sequence comes from Collinsella sp. CLA-ER-H6, assembly GCF_040092305.1. Taxonomy (NCBI): domain Bacteria; kingdom Bacillati; phylum Actinomycetota; class Coriobacteriia; order Coriobacteriales; family Coriobacteriaceae; genus Collinsella; species Collinsella sp. CLA-ER-H6. Next base: position 19,683 of record NZ_JBBNLS010000024.1, on the reverse strand, counting down.
GAGATCGCCGACGCGCTCGACGCGGGGCTGCCCGTCGATCAGATCACCTATATCAACGGCACCGTCTACCGCACCAGCTCGCTCGACGAGGTCTACGACTACGACTTGCTGCCCAGCTGGGACGACCTTGCCGCCGACAAGCTCAATTACGCGCGCAGCTTTAACGTACAGCAGCAGAACATGGACCCCATCACCGGGCATCGTCTGGTAGAGCCCTACCCCAACAGCGTCTATGTGGTGCAGAACCCACCGTCGGCCACGCTCACCACCGACGAGATGGACGAGGTGGCCGAACTCCCCTACGCACGCGACTGGCATCCCGACTACGACGCGGCAGGCGGCGTGCCAGCCTTTGCCGAGATCAAGTTTTCCATTAGCTCCAACCGCGGTTGTTTTGGCGAGTGTTCGTTTTGCGCCCTCACCTTCCACCAGGGCCGCGTGTTGCAGATGCGCAGCCACGACTCGATCATGCGCGAGGCCGAGCTGCTCACACGCGATCCCGAGTTTAAGGGCTACATCAACGACGTAGGCGGACCGACGGCCAACTTTAGCCGTCCCGCCTGCGACAAGCAGCTCAAGCACGGCGTGTGCAAGAACAAGCGCTGCCTATGGCCGAGCGTGTGCAAGAACATGGTGGTCGACGAGAGCGGCTACACGCAGCTGCTGCGCGACCTACGCCAGCTGCCGGGCGTCAAGAAGGTCTTCGTCCGCAGCGGCATCCGTTTTGACTACACTATGGCCGATGCCTCGGACGAGTTTTTGCGCGAGCTGCTGGAGCACCATGTCTCGGGCCAGCTACGCGTGGCGCCCGAGCATGTGAGCGACGCGGTGCTCTCCGTGATGGGCAAGCCGAGCCGCGCCGTCTACGATGCGTTCTGTCGCAAATTTGAGCGCCTGAACCGCGAGTACGGACTCAAGCAGTACGTGGTGCCGTATCTGATCTCGAGCCACCCCGGCTCGACGATGAAGGAAGCCGTGGACCTTGCCGAGGCCGTGCGCGACATGGGCTACATGCCCGAGCAGGTGCAGGACTTCTACCCTACGCCGTCCACCATGTCGACCTGCATGTACTACACCGGCGTGGACCCGCGCACCATGGAGCCGATCTACGTGGCGCGCGACCCGCACGAGAAGGCTATGCAACGCGCGCTCATCCAGTATCGCAAGCCCGAGAACTACAAGCTGGTACGTGAGGCGCTGGAGAAGGCCGGCCGCCGCGATCTGATCGGCTACACCAAGCATTGCCTGATCCGTCCCGTGCCGCCGCGACCGGGCGAGACGTCTGCTGGCGGCGGACATGGCGCCGGCAATAAGGGCGGCAAGGCCCACGGTGGCGCTGGCGGCGCCGGCAAGGAGCCTAAGGGCAGCAAGGGTCACGGCGGCATGTCGCGCGCGCAGAACACTGCCGGCCGCAACCGCGCGGCCCAGGGACGGCAGGGCGCCAACGGAGGCGGCAGGCGCAACTAAGGCAGCGGTGCCGTCGCTATGTCCGTCTCGCATGCGTGGCGCAGTGAGCGCATCGCCTCCACGAGGATGATGCCGGCGATGGCAACCGTGACCGCCACGTCGAGCGGCGTGTTCACAAACCAGAGCATCGTCATGAGATACGACCCGGCATTAAAGGCAAAGTGCAGCAGGATCGTGTAGCGGAGCTTTCCGGTGGTCACGAGCACCCAACCAAAAATGAGGGCGGCGGCGCCCGCATAGCAGCCCTGCACCCAGTTCATGTGCATAAAGCCGAAGACCGCCGCCTGCAGTACGATTGCCGCGGCGACGCCCCAGGTACTCGGGGCCGCCCAGGGCACTATGGCGCCGTCCTGCGCGTTCGCGCGGCGCCGGCGCTTCCAGAGCGAACGGCACTGTGGATTAAACGCACGCAGCGAAAACTCAAAGATGATGCCGCGCACCAGCAGTTCCTCGCAAAACGGCGCGCCGAGCACCGTGGTCAGGACGGCAAGAAGGCTGGTATCGCCCATGCCCGTTTCCTCGACGAGCTCGCTATAGTCTGCCGCGACCTCGGGCAGCAGCGACAGCACGCCGTCGCATAGGTAGCTAATGACCACCTGCATGGATAGGCCGATCACGACAACGCAGACAATGCGCTTCCATGCCGCGCTTGCTCCCCCACCGAGCGGGCGCTCGCCTTGCCGGCGCGCCATGAAGGAGCGGGGCCACAGATAACGCCACCACAGCAGCGCCATCAAAAATGACGCCGTCTGAGCGGCAGCCTGGAACCATTGGATATCGAGATTGTCGATCGGATAGCCCGTCAGCACCGACACGGCATCGAGAACTGAAAACAGAACCACGCTCAGGGCTATATCGGCAGCGACAACGCCAAAACAGGCAAGCGCCCACGCCATCGCATTGAGCATGCCAACCTCCTCAAAACCCGGCACTTAGGGACGTTCCTTAACTGCCGGCAGAAAAAGAACGTCCCCAAGTGCCGGCAGTTTGGAACAGTCATTGTTGATGAGAATCGGGCGCAGCGCCAAAGGCCCCGTTGGGCGAAATGTCGAACGGGAAGGTGCCACAGCGATTGAAAGCGGCGATGAACATGCGGATGGCGTTGGACGGCGTGGTGCCCACGAGCTGGGTTGCCGCCGCGAAGGCCGCCTTTTCCTCGGGCAAAACCTTCGCGACAACCGGGGTCATGTGTTCTGCCATGGCGCTTCCTTCTTGAAACGACGGTGGTGCGGATGGATGCGGGCCACGCGGCTGGGCGACGGGCTGTGAAGGCAACCCGATTGGCCCGCATCTGGAGTTTGTTCTACGGCGTTGGTATTACTTGGTATTCCTAAGTATTACCCCGTAGATAGAATACCATACCCGACCCCATGGGGACGGAGAAAAAACGGATCAATTTGTTGCTGGGTAAGTCTTTAGAGCGTGATGATGTCCGAGATATTGAGGGCCCGAGCGTCAGCGGAATCGTGCGTGGCAAGCAACAGCATACGGCCGTCGAGCAAGTCGAGCACGACCTCGGTGCATGCGTCGCGCGCAGCGATGTCTAGACCGGTAAAGGGCTCGTCCAGAATCACTGCGCCGCCCGGACACAGCAGGGCTCGGGCAATCTCGACACGACGGCGCTGCCCGCCCGAGAGCTCGGCCACGCGGGCATGCACATCGATCCCCGGTACCAGCAGGCGCAACAAGGCAGCGGCACTCGAGGTATTCACGCGCGCATCGGCGCACACTAGCACGTTATCCAAAGCAGAGGCGTCCTCGACCAGGCGCACATCCTGAAACACCATGGAGCACGGTGCGCACTCCCCCGCCACCAGCGCAAGCAACGTCGACTTGCCCACGCCCGAAGCGCCCATCACACAGGTGCGTCCACCGGCGGGCACATGAAGCACCAGTCCGTCGAGCGCCGGCGACCAGGGCGCCCGGTCGCCCACGGCGAGCGCAAGCTCCGCAGCAGCCCCGCCGCCAGCAGAGCCGCACGCACGCCCGCGGCCACCGCGCCCATGCGCCCGCACGGCAGTACGCCACGCCACGGGCCCCGAAGCCCGCAGCAACCACACCAGCACGCGCTCGCATGCCCACGATGCCGCCACGACCAGCACGGTCCACGCCAGCAGGTCCGCCGTCTCGATCAAAAGCTTCGCCTGATAGATGCGTTCGCCCACGGTGCCCGTCGCCATGCCGATGAGCTCCGCCGCCACGCCGGCCTTCCAGCTCATGCCGATCACGGCACGCGCACACGAAAGCACAAACGGCAGGACCTCGCGCCAGGTATGGGCGCAAAACAGACGCCAACCCTGCACGCCATGCAGACGAAACATCTGCTCCAGCGGCTGATCAACCTGTGCCAAGCCCTCGACCAGCGAAAAATACACTCCCGGCAGCGCCATCAAAAAGACCGCCGCAATGCTTACGCGCGCCGACCCCAGCCAAATGAGCAGCAGGACCACCACGCAGGCAACCGGCGTCGCCTTAACAAACGAAAGCGCCGGAGCCACCAAGCGGGCAAACGCCCGCGAGCGCGACGAAATTCCGGCCAGCAAACCACCGCACACCGCGGCAAGCGCCAAACCGCCTAGAATCCGCGCACCCGAGCCCGCCAGAATCGCCCACGTGCCGGCATCGCATACCAGCCGCAGCAACGCCACCACAACAGCACCCGGACCCGGCAAAATCAGCGGCTGTGCCACCAGCGCCGCCACGAAGACCCACACGGCAAGCCAAAAGGCGGCAACGGCACCTGCTGCCGCCACCGCCTTCATACGCTCTATCATTTGTCGAGCAAACGCACGCACGGGTTACTCCATGTAGTAGAAATCATCAGCCGGGAGCTTGCTGCCCACGGCGCTCGCGTCCGCATCGGCCAGCACCTTCAGGTACCCACCGAGCGCGGCCTTCATATCCTTCCCTGTCTGGCAGACAAGCATGCACCCGGGAATCGCCTTTTCGGCAATCGTGGCGTTATCCACGATGCCCGCATCGACCACGGCCTGCGCCCAGTCCGCCGGCGCCGCGTTCACGGCCTCAACGCTCGCAACATGGCAGCTCAGGAATTCCGCCACGGCCTCGGGATGCTCCTCGGCAAAGGCACGGCGCACCACGGTCACACCCGTCAGCAAGCGCGAGCCCGTGTCTCCTGCCAGCTCGTCCCACACATCGGTCAGGCTCACCGGTGCCGACAGCTTGCCCTCGCTCTTGGCGATGGCCGCCGTCTTGAACGGCTCGGGTAGCACGCCCACGGCAGTCGGGTCGGCAAGCAGAGCCGAGAGCACCTCGGTAGGCTCGCTCTTAAACTCGAGCGCCACCTGACCGGCCAAGCCCGCGCGCTCCAGCAGGTAGTTCATGACGTACTCCGGCGTGGTGCCCTTGCCCGTCATATAGACGGTATGGCCCGCCAGATCGCCAAACGAGGCCACACTCGCGTCGCCCGTCACCACGTTCAGCACGCCCAGCGTGTTGATGTCGATGACCTGCACCGCGCCCTCGGTCTTGTTGTAGAGCACGCTCGCCACGTTGGCGGGCACCAGGGCGATATCGATATCGCCCTGAATGACCTTGGGCACAATCTCGTCGGCGGCAGTGTTGATCGCAAAGTCGAACTCATTGTCCGTCTCGCCATCGGCTGCCTGGTCCATAAACTGCACCAGACCGATCGACGTCGGACCCTTGAGCGAGGCGACGTGCACCTCGACCGGCTCTGCGGCAGCACCGGCGCCGTCCGTGGCAACCGAGCCCGCGGCGGACCCGGCACCGGCAGCCCCGCCGCCACAGCCCGCGAGCGCAAGTGACAGGGCGCCCGCGGCGAACGCCGAGGCAAACCCCCGGCGCGACATCTCAACATCAAACGCGCGCATCGCTAGCACGTCCCCTCGTTAGGCATCGTCCATGCGTGATGGTCGGTATGCAGCAGCTCCTCGGCCAGTGGCGAGAGCGGCTCGCCTAAGAACTCGCGGTAGCACGCCTGGACATCGGGATTCTCGTGCGAGAAGCGAATCTCGGCGTTCGCATCCAGGCCCCACAGCACCTGGCCGCGCTCGGCTGCCAGCTCGCAGCCGTCGTGGATGGGCTGACCGCCGCCACCGACGCAGCCGCCCGGGCATGCCATAACCTCGACGAAGTCATAGCTCACACGACCGTCGCGAATCGCGTCGAGCAGGCGGGCGGCGTTGCCCAGCCCGTGCGCCACGGCGACGCGCACCTTGGTGCCATCGATATCGGCAACGGCTTCCTTCCAGCCATCCAGGCCACGCGCGTCGGTAAAGAAGTCCGCATCGGGGTTCTTGTCCGTCACCAGGTAATAGGTCGAGCGCACGGCGGCCTCCATCACGCCGCCCGTGGCGCCAAAGATCACGCCCGCGCCCGTGCCAAAGCCCAGCGGCGTATCGAGCGGCTCCTCGACCAGCGTGTCCACGCTCACGTGACTCGCGCGGATCACGCGCACCATCTCGCGCACCGTCAGCGCAACGTCTACGTCGGGCGCGCCGCCCGCGCCCACCATGCTCGGCAGCGCACACTCGGCCTTCTTGGCCGTGCACGGCATCACGGACACCACAAACAGGCGCTCGGGCTCCACGCCCAGCACCTTGGCGTAGTAGGTCTTGGCAATAGCGCCGAACATCTGCTGCGGCGACTTGGACGTGGACAGGCTGTCGACAAACTCCGGATAGCGCGCCTTCACAAAGCGCACCCAGCCCGGGCAGCAGCTCGTAAACATGGGCCAGCCGCGGCTATCGCCCTCACCCTTGACGGCGGCGCCCAGGCGCTCGAGCAGCTCGGAGCCCTCCTCCATAATGGTGAGGTCGGCCGAGAAATCGGTATCGAACACGTACTCAAAGCCCACGCGGCGCAGTGCGCAAGCCAGGCGCTCAACGGTAGCCTCCTCGCGCGGAATACCGAGCTCCTCGCCCCAGGCGCTACGCACGGCCGGCGCAATCTGCACCAGCACGATCTTGTCGGGATCGGCGAGCGCGTCAAATACGGTCTCGGTATCGTCACGCTCGCGCAGAGCGCCCGTCGGGCAATGCGTGATGCACTGACCGCACGCGACGCAATCGGTCTTGCCGATCGGCGCGCGTCCGCGGGTACCCACGGCGGTATGTGTGGCGCGGTTGGTCAGGTCCCAGATCCCTAGGCCCTGCATGCTCTCGCACACCTTGATGCAGCGCATGCATTTAATGCACTTGTCGTTTTCGCGGATGATGGGAAAATCGAAATCCCAGCCCTCGCCCGCCAAATGCCTTTGATACGGCAGATAGAAAATGCCCAGGTCGTTGGCGATGGTCTGCAGGTTGCAGTTGCCGCTGCGCACGCAGCTCGTGCACTGCGAATCGTGCTGGGACAGCAGCAGCTGCACGTTGGTGCGACGCGCCTCGCGGGCCTTGGGGCTGTTGGTGTGGACCACCATGCCGTCGAGCACGTAGTTGTTGCAGGCGGCAACCAGCTGATCGCAGCCCTCGACCTCGACCACGCACACACGGCAGCCGCCGATCTCGTTTAGATCGCGCAGGTAGCACAGGGTGGGAATCTGGATGCCGACGGACTTGGCCGCGTCCAGGATCGTGGTGTGCTCGGGTACCACGACCTCGCAATTATCGATAGTGAGCTTGACCATATTGTGCGCTCCGTTTTCGGTGTTATTGCTGACGGTGGTTTTGTTGGGCTCTACCATTCCAGGTTCCTCCCTCCGCGGAACGCGCCAAAGCCAAAGTGATCGCAGCGCAGGCAGCGGCTCGCCTCCTGGCGCGCCTCCTGCTCGGTGAGACCCTGCTCGACCAGATTCCAATCGTGAATACGCTCGCCGGCTTCGCGCTCGCCCAGCTCGCAGCGGCCGCACTCATGCTTGCCCTTAAACTGGACGGTCGGCAGCTCCACGTCGAGCTTGATCTTGTGGTCGAAGCCCAGGTAGTGGTCGATGTTTGCCGACGCCACGCGGCCGGCATTGATAGCGCGGATGACGGTGGCGGGGCCGGTCTGGCAGTCGCCGCCGCTAAAGAGGCCATCGAAGTTGGGCACGGCGCCGTCCGAATCGGTGACGATGCAGCCCCACTTGCAGGCAATGCCCATCTCCTCAAACGGCTTGGAATCGATGTCTTGGCCGATGGCGACGAACACGTGCTCGCAGGGGATGACGCGCTCGGGCGTGGCGGCGGCACGCGGAGCCGGACGACCGCGGCGGGGCTCACCGATAATCTGCGGCTGCACGCGCAGGCCGTTCACGCGACCGTCCTCGCCCGTCTCGATGGCGAGCGGGGCCGTCAGCTCCAGCACCTCGCAGCCCTCGGCCTGGGCACCGGCGATCTCGGCATCCTGGGCCGTCATATCGCAGATGCGACGGCGGTAGACGATGCTTACCTTTTCGGCACCGCAGCGCACGGCAGAGCGTGCCACGTCCATGGCAACGTTGCCGCCGCCGATGACGCACACGCGCTGGCCGCTCAGGTTGGGCAGCTCGTCATCGCCGATGGCGCGCAGCATCTTGACGGCCGATTCCACGCCGGGCGCTTCTTCGCCCGGAAGGCCGAGCTTCTTGTCGCTGTGGGCACCGATGGCCAGGTAGGCGGCATCGAACTCGTCGCGCAGACGGGCGAGCTCCTCGCCGTTCACGGAATGGTCGAGTTCCACGTCGATGCCGGCGCTCAAAATCCAGTCGATCTCGGCCTGCAGGCGCTCGCGCGGCAGACGATAGCTGGGAATTCCGTAGCGCAGCATGCCGCCCAGGTGGTGGCGCTGCTCAAAAATGGTCACCTTGTGGCCCATCACGGCCAGGTAGTAGGCACAGGAAAGGCCGGCCGGGCCGCCGCCGATCACGGCGACGCGCTTACCGGTGTTGTCCACTACATGCGGTTTGTGGTCGTTGAGGTCGCTGTGCTCAACGGCAAACCGCTTGAGGGCGAGGATGTTCATGGGATCGTCGACCATGCCGCGGCGGCAGTGCATCTCGCAGGGATGCTCGCACACCAGGCCGCAGACGAGCGGCAGCGGGTTGTTCTTGCGGATGACCTTAACGGCATCGGCATAGCGGCCGGCCTCGACCAGCGAAATGTAACCGGGAATGTCGACGTGCGCAGGACAGCCCGAGACGCACGGGACGCGGGCCTCGCGGTCAAAGCCGCAGGAGTGCTCGCGGATGTGGTGCTCAAAGTCGTCGCGGAAGCCGCGAATGGCCGTGAGTGCCATGGCGCCAGCTTCGTAGCCAATGGCGCAGTCGCTCGAAAGGTAGATGGTGCGGGCCGTGCGCTCAATCAGGTTGAGCGTGGACTCATCGGCGCGCCCTTCGAGCACATCGGCGAGCAGGTCGCTCAGAGCGCTCAGGCCCACGCGGCAGGGCGTGCACTTGCCGCAGCTCTGGGTGGAGCACAGGTTGACGAGCGCTGCCGTAAACTCAACGGGACACGGGGCGAGCGAACTCACCGCCAGACGACGTCCGAGCGCATCGTGCAGATCGTCCATGACGGCCTGAGCGTGGCTGCGTTCCATTACATGCAGTCGAGCCATAAGATCCCCTCTCACATGGCAGCCCGAAGGCGAAGCCGAGCGAAGTTGCTACACGCAACACACTGACCTATAAAGTTGTTTGGCAGCAACACGGTTCGGCAGGCGGTATGAAACGTCGTCCCCAGCGGTGAAAAAGAACATTACCGCAGATAAATGCCATATTTGATAAAACGCGTTACCAAATAGCAATAGCCCATGTGGGCAAATAACGCCTTACTATTTTTCCTATCTGATCCGTTTTCCTCCGTCCCCAAGGGGTCATGTGATCCGAAGGGGACGAAGGAAACCGGATCATTTTTGGTACAAAGGAGTCAGGCCGCCTTGCACCAATCATGAGTTGCGGTGAAATAGGGACTGAAAAGCCGCTCAAAAGGCCAAAACAGTCCGTATTCCACCGCAACTTCAAGACGTTGGTGCATATGAACCTGTCCCCCTTACACCAAAAAGGGCTCCGAGCAAAAACATGCCCGGAGCCCTCTGGTCGCCTCGACTTAGAGCGCGACGCGTATGTTACTTGCGCTTGCCGCCGCCGTCACCGGGGCGACGGGAGCTGCCGCCGCGCTTGCCGCTACGGCTGTTGCCATAGCTGCCACGGTTATCGCGACCGCCGGCACGGCCGCCACGGGAGCCGGCCTGGTTGCCGCCACGACCACCACGATAGCCGCCACGACGCTCCTCGCGGGTATCGTCGTAGTTGCGCCAGTCATCGCGACGATCGCGGCTGGCACGCGGGTCACGACGATCGCGCGACTCGTTAGAACGACCAGCGCCGCCGCGGCCGCCATTGCCGCGAGCACCCTCGCGACGCTCGCCGCCGCGGCCACCGCGCTCATCAAAGCGCTTGCCGCCACGGGACTCACCGCCACGGGCAGCACGCTCACCACGACCCTCGCCGCCGCGACGCTCATCACGGCCGCCGCGCTCGTCATCGCGACCGGAACGACGACGGTCGCCCGCACCACGCTTGCCGCCACGCGAGCCACGGCCCTCGTCCTCGCGCTCAACACGGCGACGACCGCCGCGGTCCTCGTCCTCGCGGCGACGGCGATGCGCCTCGCCCTGGAACTGCTTGGCACGACGCTCGGCACGGTTGCCACGCGGGGCCTGCTTGACGGCGTCAGCACCGCCGCGCTCCTCGGCAGCCACCTCGCGGGCCACGCTCTCCACAGCCTCGTCCACGCGAGCCTGAACGCCCTCGCGCACGCGGGTCTTGCCGCCGCGCTTGGGACGGCTCGGACGCTCGCCGTCGCCGCGACGCTCGTCGCGACCGCGGTTGGAACGACCGGCCACATCGCCGTAGTCATCGCCGTTGCGCTTGCCGTCGCGACGCGCCTGCTCAAGCTTCTTCTTGCTCTTGGACTTGCCGCGCTTGGTCTTCTTCTTCACCTTAAAAGCGGCAGGATCGCGCTCGGGGTCAACGGCGGGCGGGTTGGGACCCACGTGCAGGTCGCCGGCCTCGTAGATGTCGGCGGTCTTGTCCATGAGCTTCTCGATCTCGTAGAACTCATCGACATCCTGCTCGGTCACAAACGTGATGGCCCAGCCCAGCTCGCCGGCGCGGCCCGTGCGGCCAATGCGGTGGATGTAGTCGGTCGGCTCGGCCGGCACGTCAAAGTTCACGACGTAGCGCACGTCGCTAATGTCGATGCCGCGGGCAAGCACGTCGGTTGCCACCAGCACGTCAACGGTACCGTCGCGGAAGGCCGAAAGGGCACGCTCGCGCTGGGCCTGACTGCGGTTGCCGTGAATCGCGGCGGCCTTGATGCCCTTGCGCTCCAGACGACGGCAGCAGCTGTCGGCGCGGTGCTTGGTGCGCATAAAGACGATGGTGCGCTCCGGGCCCTCCTTTTTGAGGAACTCGGGCAGCAGGTTGTTCTTAGCCTCGATGGACACCGGGAACACAAACTGATCGACGGTGTCGGCGGTCGACGTGGCGGGTGCGATCTCAACGCGAGCCGGGTCGCTCACCAGGTCGGTGATCTCACCCACGGCTTCCTCGTCGAGGGTCGCCGAGAACAGCAGCGTCTGACGCTCGGCCGGCGTCTCGCGCACAATGCGCCGGACGGCGGGCAAAAAGCCCATGTCGAGCATACGGTCGGCCTCGTCGAGCACCAGGACCTTAACCTCGTCCAGGTGGCAGGCGCCCTGCTCGATCAGATCGACCAGACGGCCCGGCGTTGCGACCAGGATGTCGCAGCCGTACTTAAGTGCCGCGGTCTGCGGCTTGTAGCTCACGCCGCCCACGACGGTCACGGCGACATGGCCGGTGACGTCGGCGATTTTGCTTGCGACCTCGTCGATTTGCTGGGCAAGCTCGCGCGTAGGGGTGATGACGAGCATCACGGGGCCGCGACCGTTGCCCTCGGGCTTTTTAGCACCGCGACGACGGTTGCGGCCGCCGCGCTCGCGCACGGGTTTGGGAGGAGCGATGTGCTCCAGATTGTTCATGGTCGGCAGCAAAAAGGCGGCCGTCTTGCCGGTGCCGGTCTGAGCGGCGGCAAGCAGGTCGCGGCCCTCGAGCACCACGGGGATGGAGCCGGCCTGCACGGGCGTCGGCGCCGTGTAGCCCAGGTTCTCGATAGCACGAAGCATCTCGTCGGAAAGCCCCAGCTCGTCAAAGGCGGGCAGGCTCTCGGTAGCGGACTCGACGGCCTGGGCAGCATTGGCCTCATCGGCGGCATCGAAGGCAGCCTGGGTCATGGCCTCGCGGGCCTCGTCCAGAATCTCGGCGTCCGTAACGTCGGAGACAGAATTACGCATATGTTGTTGTTCCTTATCTGCACGCGCAATGGGCACGGCATGCGGCCGCGCGGGCGTGCTTGGTAGTGCGCTAATACATACAAAAACAGGTGCGCACAGAGAGGACGTTGCTCAGCACGCTGGCGATCGCTTTGGCAGCCCTATCACGCGCCGTCCAGACGCAGCAGCTCTAAGCGATGGAGCAGATTCGCCGCCGGTTAGTATACCCGTACTCCGTATGCCCCCACGTAAACCACAGATGACGAGGCGGACGCGGCGGGTCCGGCTGATTGTCTCGGTCTGTAACATCTACAGGGCAAATCTTCCTCTACGTGTTACAGATCGAGACAAACGGTCGACACGGCTCACAAACGTCTCAAGCTGTAACAGTTACCGAGTAAAATCGGTCCTAATTGTTATAGATCAAGACAGAGGGGGATTTCCGTCCAGTCCAAACCAAATCTCTCAGTCTTCCTGCAACTTCGCACACGTGACCTATAATGTTGCTTTGGTTACGCTATATATTGCGCGGCCATTTAATACGTCGCCCACCGGGGGCCATTAATTCCTATCGCCATATTGGCTAGGAAGCAATCAAAGGAGGTATCCGTGGCAGCAGAGACGCCTTGCTCGGTCCTCTATAACGATATTCGCTCGTTCGGCGGTCTTAAACATCTCGAGATCGCCCGAATGCTTATCAATGGAAACTCTTATCTCGGCAGTACCCTGCTCGAGAAGTGCTCTTCCAACCGCTCGTATCTCACCCGTTACATCGTCCATCGCAAGCCTGACCAGTGCGCGCCCTCCATCTACAGCGACTTTACCGTCACCACGCTCAACCTTTCCTCGGCAATCTGCAGCAAGCTCGGCGGCGGCGAGTCCGCCTATCGGGCAATCGCCGAGCACTATCGCGGTCCGGCCGCCAACGAAATGATGTCGGCTCTCACCAGCTACAAGCTGGACAGCCGCCTATATGCAAATGCCCTCAATCGCATCGACAACTTTGACGGCAATGCCGTGCGCGAGAAAAGCACGCTTTACCTTATGCTCTTTGTGGCAACGGGGGCGCTCGCCGATCCCGTTCAGGGCGTGGCCACCGTCGAGCGCTTTTGCGACAGCAAGACGGGTGGGCACTTTGGCACCACCGAAACTACCGTCGGACGTAGCTTTATGGGCAGCTTGGAGCAGCCGCGCGCCGTCGCCCCCAACCTCGGTCTGCTCAGGACGCATGCCGACAACTGCGTCGACATGCAAATCCATCCCCTCACACGCGATCCGCGCGGCACCGTGATTGGTTCTTTGCCCAAAACCTCGCCCAGCATCACCGATGTGGGCGCCGACGCATCGCGCGAACATCTTCGCATTTGGCTTGAGGGTGAGCACTGGTACGCCCAGGGCCTTGGATCGACCAACGGCACGGTGCTCGAATCGGGTGCAGGCGACGGCGATATCGTAATCGAGCCGCCCCGCGACCAACGAGAGCCCGGCAAAGTCTATCCCCCGGTGGAAATCGAAAACAGTGACAGGCTCCATCTGGGTCTCTACACGACATTCCTTGTCATTGTGGACTAGCGCGGACGGCGATCGAAAGACGGTCGCCGTCCGTCTTTCGTCTTCTACCTTCTGCGTCGTAAACGACAATGCTCAGCGGTATACGTGGGCAGTGCGGCTATCATGGTACTTTACCGATATCCGCACTGCTCGCGTAAACGTGCGGCAACCCATGCCAGACAAAGGAACGCCATGGATACTACCGATAGTGCCTATGGCGACAAACTCATCCGTCTTGACACGTTCGACACCGCCGTGGCGGTCGACCCCAGTGCCGAGGACGACGCCAAGCGTCGGTTTATGACGCTTATTCTCCAGACGGCCCACCGCAACAACGGCAACATCGGGTACGTGCTGCGCGCGACCAACGCGAGCGGCGAGGTCTTTGCCGTCAAGCTACTCAAGGACAACGCCATCCTTTCCGGCCAAGCCCCCGACCGCTCCGCCGAGCAATCGGCCGCTCACTTGGCCAACACCGCCGCGCTATTCGAGGAGTACCGTCATCTGTATACCGTCTCGCACCTGCGCGGATTTCCGCGCGTCTATGGCTACGGATCGTGCGAGGATAACCCGCTCATCCTCATGGAGTGGGTCGAGGGCACCTCGCTCAAGCAGGCGCTGCCCCTGCTTCCGCACGACGCCTCGGGCGGGCTGACCACCCAGATGGTCGCCGCCGTCGGAAACGCCGTGCTTCGTGCGCTCTTGATGACCCAAGGCCTCGTGAATCCGGTCATCCATCGCGACCTGTCGCCTGCCAATATCATGTTCCGCACCACCAGCCGAACGCTCGAGCAGCAGATTGCTGATTGTTCCTTTGACCCCTGCCTCATCGACATGGGCTCCGCGACCATGGCTCTCGGCGACGACACGATCACCCGGCGCGCCGACATCTGGCGCTTTGCCACGCCCGCATACGCCGCGCCCGAGATGCTCACGCAGGATATCGAAGGCATCGCGGCCCTTCGCCGTTCGCCGGCAATCGACGTCTATGCGCTTTCGAGCATTCTGTACCAGCTCTACAGCGGTCGAAAACCGTTTGACTTTGAGTCGACGGACGCCGCTGCAACCGGCTCGTTCTATCTCGTAAAGACCAAGACCAAGCCGGCACCGCTCGAGCCGCGCTGCGAGGGCGATGAAGCGCTCGTCCAGATCATCATGAAGGGTCTCTCAGTCGAGCAGTGCGATCGTCCCACCGAGCAGCAGATGCTCGAGGTGCTCTCGGCATACCTCACCGATGCCGAATCCGAGGGCCGCGAAGGCGCGGGCAGTGACGCCGTAATCGACATCGACTCCGGTACACACCTTAAGGTCGACGTCGCCGGCGAGCGAGCGCGAGAGATTCTAGAGCAGGCCCGGCACGATGCCATGACCCGCCGCCGCTTTATTATCGGTGGCGTTGTCGCAGCCGTTGCGGGGCTCAGCGTCATTGGGGCGGCAACCCATGGCTTTGGCATCCCCGACTACCTGGACGGCATCCGCGGTTCACTTGATGACTACACCTGGGATCAGCTGCAGGAGATTTCGCTCAAGATTAAGGCCGCCGAGACCCGTAGCGAGGCACGCGAGATTGCAAAGCGCTACCATCTGCTCGATGCCGATGGGCACATCCCCTATCCGTGCACCAAGCGCGTGAGGCTCACCAACGGGCTGCACGTCGGCGCGCAGCTTGTGGGCATCCGTCACGACGAGCTTCTGGACGGGACGGGCAAGGCCGGACTGACGTTTATGTTCGACGCGGGTATTGCCGAGCGCAACGCTGCGGCTGAACCGCCGAGCGCCGGCTGGGCAGATTGCGAGCTGCGGGAATGGCTCGACGGCGACGGCCTTAAGCTGCTGCCCAACGAGTTGCGCGCACTCATCAAATCTGTCAAAAAGATCTCGAATAACGTTGGCGCCGCCAGAAGCGCATCGTGTCTGAGCGAGTTGCCCGCAACCCTTTGGCTGCCCGCCATGGTCGAGCTGTGCGGTACGCAACCGCCCGATTCGTTTGCCAAGGGCTTTCACTACCTGGCCGACATCTATAACAGCGAGGGCAAGGAGTACCAACTCTTCCGCGAGCTCAAGGTAAGTCCGTATACCACGAACGAGATGTTGGTTCGCCAGTGGAAGGGCAAGGACACCTGTTGGTGGGAGCGCACGGTGAGCCCCGACACATCGGAGAGCGAAGGCACACTCTATATGAATCGCGTGGGACACGACGGCGACGTCTTTACGTACGCCACGCCTGCGGAAAAGCCAAACAAGCGAACCTGTGTGATCCCCGGATTCTGCATCTAGGGAGCGGGAGTCTTGCCGTGACGGGACCCCACCCCGGCAATTGTCTTGATCTGTAACACTAGCTCGGCAGATACGGGTCTAGATGTTACAGAACGAGACAAATCCCAACCCCGCGAGACAACATCTCAATCTGTAACAGTAAGGGGTCAAAAACCTCTCTAGATGTTACAGATCAAGAAATTTGAATTGACCCCGGGCAGTCTGTCCCAATCTGTAACAGTTAGAGGTCATATTTGGTGCTAGATGTTACAGATTGAGACATTAGCTTGCCGAGAACTCCACCTCATAAATGTGACTCAAATGTGTCGATGTTTCCTTGCCAATGTTGCGCAACAGAAGCCCTTTCGGCGGTCGTAACGTACGAATTGTCATAGGTACCCCTTCAACGATTGGGAGAAGAAATGGCAAAGTACGCACCTAAACACTTGGAAGTCTCAGGCGGCGACGAGCCTCGCCCCACATTCTCGGGCCACAAGGCAACACGACTCGCCGTCACCGCGGCAACCACCGTCGCTATGACTGGCTCGTCGCTGCTCGCGCCGTTCTCGGCATTTGCCAACGATGCGAGCGACACCACGGCACAGGACGCGATCATGTCCCCGCTCGCCGTCCACGCCGGCGAGGCAGCAGGCTCCGCAGTAAAGGCAAACGCCCAGAAGATTGCCGACTTGCAGGCTGCGATCGACGCCGCAAAGGCTGCCGAGGCAGACGCCAAATCCGACTACGACACGGTGGCTGCCCCCTATACCGAAAAGCAGGCGGCCCGCGACAACGCACAAAGCACCTATGACGCCTCCGTCTCCGATAATTCGCAGGCAGAGGCCGCCGCGCGCGCCGAATATGCTCGCCAGCTCGATGAAAGCGTCAAGGCGGCCGACAGCGCCAGTGCCACGCTGAAGGATGCCCGAGGAAAGCTCGATGCAGCCAAGACCGACGCCGAGGACAAGTCGAAGGTCCTTGATGCCGCAAAGCTGACGGCAGCCGACGCGCAGGCCAAGCTCGAGGCAGCCCAGAAGGCAGCCGCCAACGCAACGCCGGAGGAAATCAAGGTCGCCGAGCAGGCTGCCGCAGATGCGCAGGCCGCTCTGGACCAAGCAAAGGCTGCGAAGGCCACTGCCGATTCCGCGCTCGCCGATGCCCAGCAGGCTCAGAGCGCCGCTCAGAGCGCTTACGACGAAGCGGCAGGCACGCTGGCTTCCGCCCAGCAGGCAAAGACCGCCGCAGATGGCAAGGCGGCTGAGGCACAGGCGGCATACGACAGCGCACAAGCCGATTTGGCGGCCGCAAAGACAGGCGCCGAGGGCCCGGAGTATGACGCCGCCCAGGCAAAGGTCGATGCTACCCAAAGCGCACTCAACCAAGCGAAACAGCAGCAGGCGACTGCCGAAGCAGGCCTTTCTCAGGCAAATAGCGACGTTGAATCCAAGCAGGACGCCCTCACCGGCGCCGAAAGCGAGCTCGAAGCCAAGAAGCAGACAGTCGCAGCAGCCGAAAAAGATGTAACGGCAGCCCAGACGAAAGCCGATGCGGCGCAATCGGAGTTGACCTCGGCAAAGCAGGCACATGCTGCCGAACTGGAGAAGGCAAAGGCCGCTCAGAAACAAGTCGACCAGGCAAAAGCCGAGAAGGAGCAGGCAGACAAGGCGCTCGAAACTGCCAAGGCAAACCAGGCGGCCGCCGATCAAGCCGTTGTCGATGCACAGAAAGCATACGATACGTGCAAGGCAGCAACCGATAAGGCAACGACAGCGGAGGCGCAGAGCGTCATCGGCTTCTACCAGTTCATCGGTGCCAACGACGCTGCAAACATCATCTATAGGCAGAGCGATAAAAACCCGACGACCATTGGTGATAAAAAAGACGGCACGTCACTCGACAACGCCAAGCTTTCGTTTGGCAAGCTGCGCGAAATTAATGAATATCGCAAAAGCGTCGGCCTTAGCGAGCTTAAGGTGACGGCAGAGCAAATGGCAATCGCTCAGTCTGATTCCAATTACTCCGACGCAACGAAGGGGCACTCAGACTATGCCGGATTTGAAAATGCCGCTTGGAACTTCAGCACGAAAGAAAACATCGCGCACCAATGGGTTGATGGCGAAAAGAAAATATTTGACGATACTGCAGCGAAAGCCGGCCTTGGCAACGTTGCCCCCAAAGATGCTTGGAAGACTTTCTGGAGTCACGGTACCGAATTCGGAGCCCAAGGCGTGGGTTTTGGCAAAGTCGGCCACTATTTGAATATCGTACAGCCTGACGCCAAAACCATGGGATACGGCATCAACTCGCGCGGAACCCTTTGGCCGTATGTGTTCGTCTTGGAGATCGACAACAATTACGGTTCGTACGAGAAAGAATACTCGATCGATGAACTCGAGAATCTCTTTGATCAGTATCAGCTGAGCCTCTCCAAAGCCAGCGAAAAGCTCGCCGCCGCAAAGACGGACCTTGAGCAAAAGCGCAGCACAGCGGCATCGAAAGCCGATGCCGTAAAGGCAGCTGAAACCCTCGTCGCTCAAAAGCAGGAAGGCATTGTTGCCGCGAATAGCGACCTTGCCGCCAAGAACGACAGCGTAGCAAGTGCCGCCGCCGCTGTTGCCCTAGCAAAGCAGAATCTCGCCAAGGCAAACGGAAAAGTTGCCGAAGCCGAAGACCAGGTCAAAGCCGCCCAAAGCAACGTGGCGACCGCAGAGCAGGTCGTCAACCAGAAGCGCGCCGAGCTTAAGGCATCGCAAGAGCAAGCCGCTCAGAGTCAGAAGAAGGTTGATGACGCCAAGGCAGAGACTCTCGTAAAGCAGCAGACTCTGCAAGATGCAAAGAAGGAACTTGCCAGGTATTCAGCCGATGTTGCTGCGGCTCAGGAGAAAGCCGACGAGGCCCATCAGGCGCTTGATGAAGCCACGGCAGCCCAAACGTCTGCCCGGAGCGTTCTCGCAAAGGCGAAGCTCGACGAGGCTGCCAAGAAGCAGGCCCTCGACACCGCGAAGGACAACGCCGAGGCCAAGGCGGCGACCGCGGAGCGCGCCGCGAGCAATCTGACCACGGCGGAAAACGACCTTGCCTCGAAGAAGGCCCATGCCGACGCCCTGAGTAACGCAGCCGATAATCTTGCCACCGCCGAGGCGGCCAAGAAGGAGGCCGACGTAGCAGTTACCGAGGCCGGAGTCGCCCTTGGTGCGGCAAATGATGCCATCGCGAACGCCGAGCAGGCGGTCGAGAATTCTCAGGCCGCATCGGACGCCGCTGTCGCTACTCTCGGAAAGCTAAAGTCCATCAACGTCGAAAACGGCATTGCTACTGGCTCTGACGCAAACGCGAACGATACGCTCAATGCCCTCTTTGCCAAGTGCGTCGCCGCCAAGCAGGCAGAACATAACGCAAAGGCCGCACTTGATGCCGCTCAGGCAGACCTTGATGCTGCGACGCCCGCCTACACCGCGGCGCTCAATGCCTACAACGAGGCGAAGGCAAAACGCGTAGCCGCCGAGCAAGCCCTGAAGGACGAGATCGCCCGCCAGGAGCAAGAGGCGGCGAAGGCCGAGCAGGCCAAGATCACGCAGGCTGCCGCTAAGCCGGTTACTGGAAAGCCGTCTGCCGGCAACGCCAAGACGGCCGCCAACTCGGCACTTCCCACCACAGGCGACAATGCTGCGCTCGCCGGTGAGACGTTTGTCATCGGAGGTGTCGTGCTCGTAGCCGCCGGCGTCTTCCTAACCGACAAGAAACGTCGTCAGGAGTAGGGATTTCGGGAGGACGGCTTCTCCTCCCTCCCACTGCTTCGCAAACCCTGCTCAGCATGCGCCGGGGTGCCCATCTCGCGGGCGCCCCGGCGTTTTACGTTGTATAGCCGGGGCATCTGCTCCGAGATTGTCTCGATCTGTAACAACTAGGACCCAAATATCGGTCTTACTGTTACAGATTGAGATGTTCGGGTTACCCTCGAATGGTTTGTCTCGATCTGTAACATCTAGCAGGCAAAACAGTCCCCAGATGTTACAGATTGAGACGTTAGTTTTCGGCTGAAATGTTTGTCTGGAGTGGGTATGATGAATTGGACACCTAGTTAAGAGCGAAAGGTGTTCAAGATGACCCAAAGAAGAAAGCGATACGACAGGCAGTTCAAGGTCTCGGCGGCAAAGGTGGTCCTGTCCGGGGAAA